>JBFJQO010000045.1:0-11158 GCA_041616535.1 Woeseiaceae bacterium
ACATTTTGCCGCCTCACCCGGGATCGGAGCGCTTTTTAAATGAGAATCATTCTCGATAAACGACCGGAACCTCAGTTGCGCTCGGCCCTCAGCCGCTGCTCCAGCCAGTCGAGGGCCGTCTCGGCGTAAAACGTGCACGCGAGACTGTTGACGAACGGATTGCCCTTCTCGCGCCGTTCGACCTTTTCGTAAAGGCCGAAAAAGAACGGGTGCGGCGAAAGCAGGATGTCGCAGTCGAGATCGGCGATCCTGCCGGCGCTCTCGATCATCCTGTCGGCGGCACCGCTCGCGCCGAACGAGAACCCCTGCGCGGACACGGCCGTCAGGCTGTCCGCATAAACGACGTCGTAACAGGCGCCGAGCGCGCAGGACTCCCAGGTCCAGGACACGCCGCCCTGCGTGTGGCCGGGCGTATGGACCGCCCTGACGCTGACCTCGCCCACCGAGACGTGTTCGCCGTCGCCGATCGCGACCACGCCGCTCACGGGCGGGAAGCTGCCCTCGTCGGAGTCGGCCACGAACTGCGGATCGCCCTCCTGCAGGCGGCCCGTCGTCAGCGTCCCGAGCGCGGCCTCGCTCGTGAAAACGTTGGCCCGCGTCAGGCGTTGCAGCGCGCTGATGCCGCCGGCATGGTCGAAGTGTGCGTGCGAGACGAGGATCGCCTCGATATCGAGCGGATCGAAGCCGATCTCGCGGATGCTGGCCTCGATCAGTGCCGCCGATTGCGGCAGGCCGCCGTCGATGAGGATCAGGCCGTCGCCGGCGTCGATCAGTACGGCCGAGAGACCGTCGGTGCCGACATACCAGGTATTGCCGTGCACGCGGAACGGGTCGAACGGCTCGTTCCACTCGGCGCATCGCTCGCACTCGTAGCCGGCGTCGGGCTCGAGCGTGCGCGGCCCGCAGGCGGCCAGGACGATACTCGCGGCAATAACCAAAACGATTCTCATGCGAATGCCCTGTAGAAGAGCCGCACCGAGGCGACGATCAGGAATGCGCCGAACAGCACGTGCAGCCGCCGCGCCGAGAAACCGTGCGCGATCTTCGCGCCCAGCGGCGCGGCGAGAAAAGTGGCCGGCGCGATGCAAGCGAAACCGATCAGGCTGACGAAACCGAGACTGCCGGGCGGCAGGCGCGGATCGCCCCATCCCGCGGCGACGAAGCCGAGCGTGCCGGGCAGGCTGATGACCAGCCCGAACAACGCAGCCGTGCCCACGGCACGATGGATCGGCTCATTGAACAGCGTCAGTGTCATGACCGAGAACGTGCCCCCGCCGATTCCCATCATGCTCGAGAAGCACCCGATCGACGTCGGGATCACCGGCACCCAGGCGCCGCGCGGCACCTCTTCGGTCAGGTTGCGGCTCTCGGGCAGGAACAGCATCTTGAGCGCCACGAGGAAAGCCAGCGTGGCAAACACGATGGCCAGAACGCGGCTGTGCACCTGCGACGCGATCCAGGCGCCGAGCAACGCGCCGAGCAGGACGAACACGGCCCAGCGCCTGACGATGTCGACGTCGACCGAGCGGCGCGCGTGATGCGCGCGCGCCGACGAGATCGACGTCGGGATGATGGTCGCGAGCGAGGTTCCAACCGCGATGTGCATGCGGATCGCCGGATCGACGCCAAAGAAGCCGAGCGCGGTCTCGAGGACCGGCACGATGACGATGCCGCCACCGATGCCGAACAACCCGGCCAGCACGCCTGCGACCGCGCCGGTCGCCAGCATGGCCACGCCGAGTATCAGCCACTGCTCCACGCGTCAGCGCCCGAGGCGGTCCGCGTGGAACTTCAGGTGCTCCTCGATGAACGTCGAGATGAAGTAATAGCCGTGATCGTAGCCCTCGTGGATGCGCAGTTCGAGCGGCAGGCCACTTTCCTTGCACGCCGCCTCGAGCAGCTCGGGCCTGAGTTGTTCCTCGAGGTACGGATCGTCGGCGCCCTGGTCGACGAGGATGCGATCGTACTGCGTGACGTGGCCGGAATGCCGCGCGACTTCGCAGGCATCATAGTCGTGCCACGTCGAGGTGTCGTCCCCGAGGTAGTAACCGAGCGCCTTCTGCCCCCAGGGGCTGTGCAGCGTCGTGCAAATCGGCGCAAAGGCCGAAAGTGAACGGAACATCACGGGGTTGCGCAGGCCGATCGTCAGCGCACCGTGGCCGCCCATCGAGTGCCCGGTCAGACCGTGGCGGTCGGAATCGCCCGGGAAGTTGTCGAAGATGATCGGCGGCAGCTCTTTCGTGATGTAGTCGTACATCTGGTAGTGCCGCGACCAGGGTTCCTGCGTGGCGTTGAGGTAGAAGCCGGCGGCGAGGCCCATGTCGTAGTCGCCGTCCGGATCGTCGGGCACGCCCTCGCCGCGCGGGCTCGTGTCGGGCGACACGAGCATCAGGCCGAGTTCGGCCGCCACGCGCTGCGCGCCGCTCTTCACCATGAAGTTCTCTTCGGTGCACGTCAGGCCGGAGAGAAACGTCAGGACCGGTACTTTGCCGTTCGCGGCTTGCGGCGGAACGAACACCGAGAACTGCATGTCGCAATCGTTGACGCCGGAGGTGTGACGGTAGAAGCCGATGCGGCCGCCGAAGCAGCGCGTTTCGTTGAGTGTTTCGAGTATCATAGCGGCCGATTATCGCCGAGCGCCGACCGCCGGACAATCTAGCGCTTCTGGAATACCAACGTGCCGTTGGTGCCGCCGAAACCGAAACTGTTGCTCATCGCGGTGCGGATACCCGCGTTTTCTATGCACTCGGTCACCAGCGGCGTACCCGCGACCGCCTCGTCCGGATTCTCGACGTTGATCGACGGTGCGATGAAGTCGTGGTCGAGCATCAGCAGGCAATGGATCGCCTCCTGGACGCCTGTCGCGCCCAGCGAGTGGCCGCACATCGACTTGCTCGACCCGTAGCGCGGCATGTCCTCGCCGAATAACGTGCGCATGGCCTCGACTTCCTGCACGTCGCCGACCGGCGTGCTCGTGCCGTGCGTATTGACGTAATCGACCGGACCTTCGACGGTCGAGCACGCGAGCTCCATGCAGCGGATCGCGCCTTCGCCCGACGGCGCAACCATGTCGTAACCGTCCGAGTTCGCCGCGAATCCGACGAGCTCGGCGTAGATTTTTGCCCCACGCGCTTTCGCGTGCTCGAGTTCCTCGACGACGACCATGCCGCCGCCCGAGGCGCTGACGAAGCCGTCGCGGCCGGCGTCGTAGGGGCGCGAGGCACGACCCGGATCGTCGTTGTAGCCGGTTGACAGCGCGCCCATCGCGTCGAACAGCGCGGTCAGCAGCCAGTCCTCTTCCTCGCCCCCGCCCGCGAACACGACATCCTGCTTGCCGAGCGCAATCTGCTCCGCGGCTGCACCGATGCAATGCGCGCTCGTTGCGCAAGCCGACGTGATCGAGTAGTTGATGCCCTTGATTCGGAACGGCGTCGCGAGACACGCGGCGACCGTGCTGCTCATCGTCTTGGTCACGCCGTACGGGCCGATCTTGCGAACGCCGCGCGAGCGCAGCGTGTCGGCCGCCTTGACGATGTTCGCGCTCGACGCGCCGCCCGATCCCGCGATCAGGCCGGTCCGCACATTCGAGACGTCGTTCTCTTCGAGACCCGCATCGTCGATCGCCTGTTGCATCGAGATATAGGCGTAGGCGGCCGCGTCACCCATGAAACGCAGCACCTTGCGGTCGATGTGTTCCTTGAAATCGATAACGCAGCTGCCGGACACCTGGCTGCGCAGGCCCATCTCTTTGAACGTCGGGTTGGCGACGATGCCCGAGCGGCCGGCCCGCAGCGAAGCGACGATGTCTTCCTTGCTGTTGCCGAGGCACGAAACCGCACCGAGTCCCGTGATTACCGCACGCCGCATGCCCGTCGTTCCTAGAAGTCGTCAGTTGAAGTGAACAGCCCGACCCGCAGGTCTTCGGCCGTATAGATCTCGCGGCCGTCGACCGACATCGTGCCGTCGGCGATCGCCAGGTTCAGCTTGCGCGCGATGACCCGCTTGATGTCGATCTGGTACGTCACCTTCTTCGCGGTCGGTAAGACCTGCCCCGTGAACTTGACCTTGCCGACGCCGAGCGCGCGCCCGCGGCCCTGCAAGCCCTGCCAAACGAGATGGAAACCGACGAGTTGCCACATCGCGTCGAGCCCGAGGCAGCCCGGCATGACCGGGTCGTTCTCGAAATGGCACTCGAAGAACCAGAGATCCGGCCTGATATCGAGTTCCGCGCGAACCTCGCCCTTGCCGTACTGCCCGCCGTCATCGTTGATCGTCGTGATGCGATCGAGCATCAGCATGTTCGGCTTCGGGAGTCGCCCGTTGGCCGGGCCGAAAAGTTCGCCGTGCCCGCTGGCGATCAGGTCGTCGTAGTCGTAGGAATCCTGCCGCGCCGGCAGATCCACCGCTTTGCTGGACTTGCTCATCCCGTCAAGTTTACTAGGGCGCCCCGGGCCGGACTTTGGAAATCGCGCCAATCGCGACTCACGACTTGTCATAGTCCAGCAGCACGGCATCGCTGAGCGGCGTGCTCTGGCAGGCCAGCACGTAACCCTGCTCGACTTCCCAGGGCTCGAGGCCATAGTTCGTGGCCATCTCGACACTGCCCTCGCGCACGTGCGTGCGGCACGTGGCGCAGACACCGCCCTTGCAGGAATACGGCAACTCGATGCCCTGCTCGGCCGCCGCGTCCACGATGCTGGTGCCGGCGCGCGGCATGTCGAACGACTTCTTGTGGCCGTCCATGATGACCGTAACCTCGACCGTCCCTGAATCGGGGACAGCCCCCTTTTCCGCCTCGCGGGCGGAAAAGGGGGCTGCCCCACCCTTGCGCGGCGCACCGAAGCGCTCCGAGTGCACGTTCCGCGGGTCCATCCCGAGTGCCTCGAGCGCCCCGGTCACGGATTCGATCATCGATCCGGGGCCGCACACCCAGGCCTCGTCCACGTCATCGCCGCTGCAGAAGCACGCGTAAAGCTCGGCGACCTTGTCGGCGTCGAGGCGTCCACCCGTGATCTCGAATTCCTGTTCTTCCTGGCTGAAGACGAAATGCAGTTGCAAGCGATCCGGGTAGCGATTCTTGAGCGCATACAGGTCCTCGATGAACATCGTCGAGTTCTGCCGGCGATTGCCGTAGAACAGCGCGAACCGGCTGTGCGGCTCGTTCTGCAGCACGGAAGCTGCAATCGATAGAATCGGCGTGATGCCGCTGCCGGCGGCGAAGCCGACATGGAATTTGCCGTCGTCGGTCGCCTCGGGGAGATGAAAGCGCCCCGTGGGCGGCATGACGTCGAGGGTGTCCCCAACCTGCAACTCGTCGGCGGCAAACGCACCGAACGCACCGCCCGGCTGGATGCGCACGCCGATCTCGAGCGGCCAGTGGCCGCGCGGCGAGCAGATGCTGTAGGTGCGGCGCAGGTGTTTACCGTCTCGCTCGATCTGCACGGGCAGGTGCTGCCCGGGCAGAAACGCATACTCCTCGCGCAGCGCCTCGGGCACGTCGAGTGCAATACGGACGGCGTCCTTCGCTTCGGAGTTCTTCGCGACGACCTTCAATGCATGAAATGTTCTCATGTCGCCGACAAGCCGCCTCCTACAGGCACTTGAAGTACTCGAACGGCTCGAGGCACTCGAGGCATTTGTACGACGCCTTGCACGCCGTCGAACCGAACTCGCTGACGATCTCGGTCTCGGCCGACGTGCACCGCGGGCACACGACCGGCCGATCGCGCCGCCTGGGCGGGGCAATGCCGTAGACACGCAGCTTGTTGCGACCCTCCTCGGTGATCCAGTCCGTCGTCCACGGCGGTGACAACACACGCCGAATACGCACGTCGCGAACGCCGTGTTCCTCGAGCGCCGTGACCACACTGCGCTCGATCACCTCGGTCGCGGGGCAGCCCGAGTAGGTCGGCGACAGCGACACGGTCACGCCGTCGGAAACGTCCACCTCACGCACGATGCCGAGATCCGTGATCGTCAGCACCGGGATTTCCGGGTCGGCGACCTCGGACAGCCATTCGAGTATCTGCTCGCGCTTGTACGCGGTCGCTACCACGTCGCCCCCGGGTAGGTCCGTTGCAGGAACTGCATCTCGGCCAGCAGGTAACCGAAATATTCGGTATGCCGGCCCTGCTTGCCGCCGCTCGCCATCGACTGGTCATCGGGCATGACGAGCGTCGCTTCGTCGATGATGCCGGCGACATTGTCGCGCCATGCCGCCTCGATGGCGCCGAGATCGGGTCCCGAGTACATCACGCGCACATCTTCGTCGAGGTCGTCGGGGACAAACATCTCACCCGTGTAGCGCCACAGCTGGTCGAGCGACGCCTGCACGCGCGCACGGCTTTCTTCGGTGCCGTCACCGAGCCGGATCAGCCACTGGCTGCTGTGGCGCAGGTGGTAGCGCACTTCCTTGATCGCGCGCGCAGCGATCGTGGCGAGGCCCTCGTCGTTGCATCGGCACAAGGCGTCCAGCAGCAACAGGTACCAGGACTCGAACAGCACCTGCCGCACGGTCGAGTCACCGAAGTGTCCGTTGGGCTGCTCGACGAGCAGCAGGTTGCGGTATTCGTGCTCGGGCCTTTGATACGCGAAGTCGTCCTCGTCGCGCCCGCCGCCTTCGCATTCTCCGGCGTAGGTATAGAAAAGGCGTGCCTGGCCGATGTAGTCGAGCGCGAAGTTCGCGTTGGCCAGTTCCTCCTCAAGCTCCGGATAGGCCGCCACGTTCTCGATCATTCGCTGACCGAGAATGAGCGCGTTGTCGCCGAGGCGCGTCGCATAGGCGGCGATGACGGCGTTGTCGCTCACAGGTTCTCGACCTCGTCGGGGATATCGTAAAACGTCGGGTGACGGTAGATCTTGTCCTTGGCCGGTTCGAAAAACGCCGCCGTCTCGGCCGGGTCTGACGCGACGATCTTGTCCGAACGCACGACCCAGATGCTGACGCCTTCGTTGCGCCGTGTGTACGTGTCACGTGCATTGTTAAGCGCCATCTCGTCGTCGGCCGCGTGCACGCTGCCCGCGTGCCGGTGGCTGAGCCCCGACTTCGAGCGGATGAAGACTTCGTACAGTGGCCACTCCTGCTTGCTCATGTCGTGCTCCTATGCGGCCGCGCTGCGCCCCGCTTTCTTCTCTGCGTACGCCTGCGCGGCCTCGCGCACCCAGGCGCCGTCGTCGTGTGCCCTGGTGCGCTTTGCCATGCGCTGCCGGTTGCACGGGCCGTTGCCGGCAATGACGTCGAAGAACTCCTGCCAATCGATCTCGGAGTGCTCGTAATGACCCGTCTCCTCGTCCAGGCGCAGCTTGTCGTCGGGGACCGTGAGCCCGAGGAACTCGGACTGCGGGACCGTGACGTCGATAAATTTCTGCCGTAATTCGTCGTTGCTGAAGCGCTTGATCTTCCACGCCATCGACTGCGCGGAGTGCTTGGAAGCCGCATCGCTCGGCCCGAACATCATCAGCGACGGCCACCAGAACCGGTTCAGCGCATCCTGCGCCATCGCCTTCTGTTCACTCGTGCCGCGGCACAGCGTCAGCATGATCTCGAAGCCCTGGCGCTGGTGAAAACTCTCTTCCTTGCAGATGCGGATCATCGCGCGCGAGTACGGGCCGTACGAGCAGCGGCACAGCGGGATCTGGTTCATGATCGCGGCGCCGTCGACGAGCCAGCCGATCGCACCGATGTCGGCCCAGGTCAGCGTCGGGTAGTTGAAGATGCTCGAGTATTTCGCCTTGCCCGACAGCAGGTCGGCGACCATGCGGTCGCGCGACACGCCGAGCGTCTCCGCGGCGCTGTAGAGGTACAGGCCGTGACCGGCCTCGTCCTGCACCTTCGCCAGCAGGATCGCCTTGCGTTTGAGCGTCGGCGCCCGCGTCAGCCAGTTGCCCTCGGGCTGCATGCCGATGATCTCGGAATGGGCGTGCTGCGAGATTTGCCGAACCAGCGTGCGGCGATAGGCCTCGGGCATCCAGTCCTTGGCCTCGATCTTCTCCTCGGCATCGATGCGCGCCTGGAACGCGTCGAGCTGCGCCGCCGTCTCTTCGGCGCGCGCGCCAACATCGCCTTTTCCTGCCTGATCAAGGCCTTGCGTATACATAGGATGACTCCGGGGGAACCACGTTCAATCTGTCACGGTTTTAGACACAATTCAAGATGGAAAGTACCGCCTTATGTATCACTTTATGCACACCTCGCCGTTGCCGGCCGAGCGCCCGCGAAACAGGGCGACGAGTTCGTCACGCTGGTTGCGGACCTCGACCGTGTAATACCCACTGCGGCGCCCGCGGTAGTCCTCGACCGCCGTCGCGGTCAGCTCGTCGCCGAGCTTCCCCGGTCGCAGGAAATCGATCTGCGCCGACGCGGCGAAGGACTGCCGGTTGTACGCGTTGCAGGCAAATGCGAACGCAGTATCGGCGAGCGCGAACGTCAGCCCGCCATGCATGACGTCGAACCCGTTGATCATGTCGTCGCGCACGGCCATCGTCGCGACCGCCTTGCCCGCTTCCGGGACGTTGATCGAGATGCCGAGCCACTTCGACGCGCGGTCTTTAGCCTGCATCGCTTGCGCACAGCGCAGCGCCATATCCAGATCAGCCATTGCTCACTTTTTCCATCGTTTCGAGACCGCCGAATCGTTGCAGGAACGACCGCGACGGCGGCGGCAGGGGCCCGTCGGCGGTCTCCATCGTATCGTCGAGGTAGGCATCCGCGTCCGCATGGACACTGCGGTAGAGGTTGCGGCACAACTGGTAGGCCGCGGCGCCGTGCCAATTAGCCGGCAGCAACTCGGCGGGCAGCCAGGGATCGCGCAAAATGACCTTGCGGTACTCCTGGACCAGCAACGTGCGGATGATAAATGCCTGTTTTGGCGTCTGTTTCGCGCCTCGGCCGAGCGCTCTCAGAACCGGCCTGAAACGCTGCAAGATATCGGCATAGCGCGCATCGATTTCGTCGAGGTTCCAGCAGCTGCGGGCGAGTTCGCGCATGGCCGGCTCGCCGCGAATCGTCTGCCCGCGCATCACGACGAGCGTATCGGCCACGCCGAGACGGCGCATCGTCACGTCGAGATCCGCGACATCCGGTGTCGGGTGTGCGAGCACGTTCGCCGACATCGGTCCGAAGCCGAGCCAGCCGCACTCCTTGCGCACGGCTTCCTTGCTCGGCGTATCGAGCCCCGACAGCAACAGCAGGCACCATTGTCCGTCCCAGCGATCGACGGGTTTGCCGTAAATGCGGTGCGTCGCCTGCTCGAAGCGCTCCCGGCCCTCGTCGGTCAGGCTGTAATAGGAGCGTCGACCGATTTGCTGCGACTGCAGCCAGCCGTCCCTCGCAAGCCGGAACACCGAGGTTCGCACGAGGCGTTCGCTCACGCCGAACTCCGCCAGCGCTCGGATCAGGCTGCCGAGCCAGACCGTCCCGCCGCGCGGCGCGATCGCATCGCCGAACACGGTCGTGATTAGCGAGCCGGCGCGCAGGGTCGGGCGCGCGCGGAAGTCGTCGACGAGTTGCTGGCAGGTGCGCTGGACGCTCATATCGGGCCGACCGTACAATCCGATACAGTTTTTTTCAAATCAGGGTGAATTTCGTATGGCAAGCAAGCTGGGCAACCTGGTCCTCGACCGTTGGGTGGACGGGGAAGGCAGTGGTACCACGCTGACGAGCGCAGTCAGCGGCAAGCCGGTCGCGAGCCTCACGAGCGGCGGCCTCGACTTTGCCGGCGTCCTGAGGCACGCCCGTCGGGTCGGCGGCCCTAACCTGCGCAAGCTGACCTTCCACGAGCGCGGCGAAATGCTCAAGAGCCTCGCGAAATACCTGATGGAACACAAGAACGAGTTCTACGCGCTGTCGACCGAAACCGGCGCGACGAAGAACGACAGCTGGATCGACATCGACGGCGGCATCTCGACGCTGTTCGTCTTCTCGTCGAAGGGCCGCCGCGAGATGCCCAACGATCACGTCTATCTCGACGGGCCGCCCGAGGCGCTGTCGCGAAACGGTACGTTCGTCGGCCAGCACATATACACGCCGAAGCTCGGCGCGGCCGTGCACATCAATGCCTTCAACTTTCCGTGCTGGGGCATGCTCGAGAAACTCGGGCCGACGCTGCTCGCCGGCGTCCCGGCCATCGTCAAGCCGGCCTCGAGCACGGCCTACCTGACCGAGCTCATGGTGCGCCGCATCAACGCCTCAGGGCTGTTGCCCGACGGCGCCCTGCAGCTCATCTGCGGCGGTGTCGGCGACCTTTTCGACCACCTCGACTGCCAGGACACGATCGCGTTCACGGGCTCGAAGGGCACGGCCGAATTCCTGCAGGCGCACCGGCGCGTTGTCAGCGAGTCGGTCGCGTTTACGGCCGAAACGGACTCGCTCAACGCATCGATCCTCGGTCCGGACGCACTGCCCGGCACCCCGGAATTCGACCTGTTCATCAAGGAAGTCGTGCGCGAGATGACGAGCAAGGCCGGCCAGAAGTGCACGGCCATCCGCCGCATCATTGCGCCGGCCCCGATATCGGGCGAGGTGACCGCGGCGCTCGCCAACGCGCTCGGCGAGATCCGCATCGGCCACCCGGCGAGCAAGGACGTCGACATGGGCGCGCTCGCCAGCCAGGGGCAGCGCAACGAGGTCCGCGATCGCGTTCAGGAACTCGCCCAGCAGGCCGAGATCGTCTTCGGTGGCAGCGACGACTTCGACGTCGTAGACGCCGACGCGAAGAAAGGCGCGTTTTTCATGCCGACCCTGCTGCACTGCGAAAAACCGCTGACGTCGCACAGTGTGCACAGCGTCGAGGCGTTCGGTCCCGTCAGCACGGTGCTGCCCTATGCGAACCTCGACGAGGCGATCGAATTGTCGCGCATGGGCGAAGGCAGCCTGGCCGGTTCCATCATCACCAACGACGACGCCGTTGCGCGCGAACTCGTGCTCGGCACCGCCGCTTACCACGGTCGCGTGGTCGTCATTAACCGGCATTGCGCGGCGGAGTCGACCGGGCACGGCTCGCCCCTGCCGCATCTCGTGCACGGCGGCCCCGGCCGCGCCGGCGGCGGCGAGGAGATGGGTGGCATCCGCGGCGTCAAGCACTACATGCAGCGCACGGCGCTGCAGGGTTCGCCGCAGACGCTCGCGGCAATCGGGCATCGCTGGATCCGGGGCGCCGAC
>JBFJQO010000046.1:0-11040 GCA_041616535.1 Woeseiaceae bacterium
GCAGGAACGCCTCAAGCTGCTGTTGAACCAGCAGGACCCGGCGACCCTGGGGCGTGTGATGCGTTACTACGGGTACCTGAACGGCTACAGGCGCGACAACATCGAGACGGTAGCGGCGAAGATTCGTGAGCTCGCCGAGTTTCGCCGGCAGGCCGCCCTCGAGGGGGCGGAGCTCGAGAGGATCGCGGGCGAGCGCAATGCCGAGCTTGCCGAACTCGATGCCGCGCAGGAACGGCGTCGCAAGCTGCTCGCGGCACTGACGGAACGGATCGAGAGCGAGGGTCGCGAGATCGAACGCCTCGGCGCCCAGGAACGGGATCTCCAGCGGCTGATTGCGGAATTGGCGAGCATCCTGTCGGATTACCCGATCACGTCCGAAGACCCGTTCGCCGCCCACAAGGGGCGCCTGACCTGGCCCGTGGCCGGCTCGCTGTTGCACGATTTCGGCCAGCCGCGCGCCAGCGGACAACTGACGTGGAACGGCGTCGTGCTGGCGGCGCCGCGGGGCAGGGAGGTCCGCGCCGTCTATCACGGTCGGGTCGCGTTCGCGGACTGGCTCGCGGGCCTCGGCCTGCTCGTTATCGTGGATCACGGCGACGGCTACATGAGCCTTTACGGCTACAACGAGACGCTCGTAAAAAACACCGGCGACTGGGTTGCGCCTGGCGACGTCATCGCCACAGTCGGTGACAGCGGCGGCCAGCAACAGGCCGGGCTCTACTTCGAGATACGCCAGAACACGCGGCCGTTGAACCCGCGACAGTGGGTCACGCGAACGCCGGGCAGCTAGACGGGCTCGATGCGCGCTCGCGCAGCGCTGCGTGGTCCGTGTCACGTCGCGTTGAAAACAGGATCGAAGGCGAAAGTGCGGCGCCGGGCGACTAAGAAACCGTGACGGGCAGCGGTAGGCGCTGACCGGGCGCTGTGATATTGTCAATGCACGCCGATGGCGGTTTGCACGGCGTCTCGGAGAGCAGCATGTCATTGAAAACCAGAGCAATTCTGGTTGTGGTCATCGGCGTCGTGATGGGCTTCAGCCTGTCACTCGGCGGTGAGCTGTTGAGTCAAGACGCGTCGCCAAAGAAGGAGCAGCTCGCCTGGGAGCATGCGCGCCTGTTTGCCGAGGTCCTCGAACGCGTCAAGCAGGATTATGTCGAACCGCTCGACGACGCCGTGCTGCTCGAGAGCGCCATCCGCGGCATGGTGTCCGATCTCGACGCGCATTCCCAGTACCTGGACGCGGACGAGTACCGCGACATCCGCATCAGCACGACGGGCAGCTACACCGGCATCGGCATCGAGGTCGGCGAAGTCAATGGCGAAATCCGGGTCATCTCACCGATCGCCGGGTCTCCCGCGGCGCGCTCGGGGATTCAGAGCGGCGACTCGATCATCGCGGTGGACGGGCTCGCGATCGAACCGGGACGCCTGCAGCTAGCCATCAAACGCATGCGCGGACGGCCGGGCTCGAAGATCAGCATCACCGTGTTGCGCGAAGGCGAGGCGATCGTGCACGAAATGCGCCGCGAGGTCGTGCGTGTCGCGAGCGTGCATCATGAATTGCTGAGCCCGGGCTACGGCTACGCGCGCCTGAACCAGTTCAGCGACACGACGGCGCGCGAACTCAGCCGCGCCATCGACAGCATGCAGGATTCGAGCGAGGGCATGCTCGAGGGACTCGTCCTCGATCTTCGCAACAACCCCGGCGGCGTGCTCGATTCCGCGGTCGACGTGAGCGACCTGTTTCTCGACGCCGGCCTCATCGTCAGCGCCGACGGCCGTTCGAATGACGCGCGCTTCACGCGCTCGGCGCATCGCGGCGACGTGCTCGACGGCGCGGCAATGGTCCTGCTCGTCAATCGCGGTTCGGCATCGGCGTCGGAGATTGTTGCCGGCGCCTTGCAGGATCACGGTCGCGCGATCGTGATCGGCACGGAAACCTTCGGCAAAGGCCTCGTGCAGACCGTGATGCCGCTGTCGAGGGGCCGCGCCATCAAGCTCACGACGTCGCGCTATTACACGCCGTCGGGCGACTCGATTCACGAAACCGGCATCACGCCCGATATCCACGTCGACGACACGCCCGGCTTTCCGAACCTGAGTCTCACGGGCTTCATCAACCCGGAAGCCGACGCGCAGCTCGTCGCCGCACTCAATCGACTGCAGCAACGCGGGGTCATGCACAGCCACGCCCAATGATCCGAGCGCTTGCGATATTCGTTGCGCTCCTCGCAGCGCCCGCGGCGCTCGCGGCGGAGCACGACGCGCCGCGGATTGCGATCATCATCGACGACCTGGGCTACCAGCTCGCGCTGGGCCGGCGCGCCATCGCGCTGCCGGGCCCCGTCAGCTATGCGGTGCTTCCGGGCACGCCGCGCGGCCGGACGCTCGCCGCGTCCGCAAACGCCGAGGGCAAGGACGTGCTGCTGCATCTGCCGATGCAGGCGGTCGGCAGCGACACCCATGCCGAGCCGGTCACCATGACGCTCGATATGAGTCGCGAGCACTTCGGGCGCGCCTTCGAGACTGCCTTCGCGGCGGTGCCGTTCGCCATCGGCGTCAACAATCATCGCGGCAGCCTGTTGACGCGCCATCCGGGCCACATGCGATGGTTGATGCAAGAGATTTTAGAGCGCGAATCGCTGTTCTTCATCGACAGCTATACGACGAAAGAAAGCGTCGCCCTGCAGATCGCCGCGGAAACCGGCGTGCGAGCGATCAAGCGTGACGTATTCCTCGACAACGAACCGGCAACGGGGACGATTCGGCAACAATTCGAGCGCCTGAAGTCGCTCGCCAGGCTGCGCGGTGCCGCGGTCGCCATCGGCCATCCCCACGAAGCAACGCTCGCTTTCCTCGAGACCGCGCTGCCGGAACTCGCCGAGCAGGGCTTCGAACTGGTGCCGATCAGCGAATTGATCGTGAACCAGTCCCGCCCGGAACACTCTAACTTCAGTTCAATGACGCGGCGGGAGCTATCGCATTAATCGCATCGCAAGGATATCAGGCCTCGAATCGGTCTCCGTCGTACTGTTACTGGCCGGTGGGTTTCTCGCTGCGGCTGCCGCGGCCGACAGCATGCAGTCCGCTGCGGAAAGCAACGTGATTCGGGTCGCCGCGGCCGAAGACGTTGCCTGCACCATGCAATACGATCCTGTTTGCGGCGTGGACGGCCAGACCTACAGCAACGACTGCGTCGCGGGCGCGGCCGGCGTCGAGATTGCGCACGCGGGCATCTGCCTGTCCGAGGCCGATGCCGATGGCGAGGCCTGTCCGGAAACCTTCGACCCCGTCTGCGGCGTTGACGGCAACACCTATATCAACGAGTGTTTCTCGACGAAGTCGGGCGTTAAGCTCGCGGGCCTCGGCGCCTGCACCGCGAGCGGCTGTCCGAGTATTCGCGAGCCCGTCTGCGGCATGAACGGCCGGACCTACCTGAATCGCTGCGAAGCCGATGCGGCACGCGTGCCGGTGCAGCGCGCGACCATTTGCGATCCGGAGAACTGTCCGAAGGTGTTTGCGCCGGTCTGCGGCGACGACGGCAAGACCTACGACAACGCGTGCTACGCCGACGGCGCGGGCGTAAAGGCATTCAAGCCGGGTATTTGCAACGTACGGCCGTGCCCTTCCCTGTTCGTGCCCGTATGCGGATCCGACGGCAAGACCTACGGCAACGCCTGCCAGGCGGAACGCAGGGGCGTGCGCATCGACTATGCCGGCGTCTGCGAGGACCTGGGCCGTAACTGCCCCCGCGAGTATGCGCCGGTCTGCGCGATGGACGGCAGTACCTACGACAACGAGTGCCAGCTCGAGAATGCCGGCGTGGTCAAGGCCTACGCCGGCGCCTGCCTCGAGGAACCCTAGCCCGGATACTGCACGAGGGCGGCGCCCATCCGGTGTATGCATCCGGGCCCGCAGAGAGCTCTCACGCCTGCGCGCAGTGACGGTGTTTCCCTTGATTGGCGCCTATCGCGGACCTGGCGCCCCGTGGCGGCGCATCGCTTGCCGTTCGCGCAAGCGGTAGCGATGGCTACCCCTTGCGCAGCACGCCGGCGCGCTGCATCCACCACGAAACGCCAGCCCTCGCGATCCCCCGCGCAGTAGCCGGGCTAACTCCAGGCCGGGCGCAGCCGGCCTTTATCGTCCTCGGCATAAGGCATCCACACGAGGCCGATGACCGGCACGTGCACGTCGGTGGTCTTCGCTCGCACGACGACTTCGTCGAGTTCCTCGGCCTGCGCGTCGAACGCCGTATCGAGGTCGGCGACCACCTGCTCGAGCTCGGCATTGAGCGCCTCGATTTCACTCTGCGTCTTGTTCGCGATTTCCGTCGCACGTTCGACGTCGGCCGCTTCCTTGCGCGCGCCGCCGGCGGTCTTGATGGCCGTGCCGATCTTGGAGGCGGTCGTGCTCGTGAGCTTCTTGCGGCCGAGCACCGCGCCGAGGATTGCGGTGCCGAACGAAATCGCCGTGTCGAGTTTTTTCTTCGTCGATTGTTCCTTCTCGCGATCGATCGACTGGCGCGCGCGCAGCAGGCGATTTTCGAGCGTCGTGAACTTGCGCGCATAGCGTTTGCGGATCTTGGCGATTTCGAGATCGCGCTTCTCGCTCGCCGCGTCCTGCAGGCGGATGCGAAAGTCGCCTTCGGATTCGCCCCCCTCGGACGTCATCTTGAAACGCTTCGACCTGTAGACCGACATGGTCTCGTTCTGCCGCAGCCAGCGCTTGAGGTCTTTTTCCCAGGCGGCGTACGCCTTTGGGTCGGCGGCCGAGACCGGGCATTCGGCATATGCTGCGCCGTCGACGCCCTCCTTGCCGAGCGCATCGACCGCGAGGTCGAGTTTTTCGGCGCTGTCCCAGTCGACGTCGATCGGCCCGTCCTCGAGTTCGGCCGTGAGCAGGAATTGACGCTCCGCCTCGAGCTTGTAGCGCGCGCTCGAGAATACCATCTCGGCCGAGGCAAGCAGGCGCGGGTGGTAAACGATGCGCTCGGCGTCGCCCGGCAGGAAATACTGGTCCACGGCAGGCGGCAGAGCCGGCGGCGCGTCGGCCGCCTTGCGCTTCGGCGTGGCCGCGGCGTCGGGTTGCTGCGCCTCGAGCTTTTTCCTGGTGTCCTGCATCAACCTGCCGATCTGGTCGCGCGTCAGCGGGCCGGCGAGATACGACATGACCCAGCGAGTGCCGAAGACGACCGCCTCGTCTTCGTGCACGTTGTGCAGCAGGAAGCGGCGCTTGCCGAGTCCGGCCAGCGTGCGCTCCATCGCCTGCTTGTTGAAGTTGCCGTCGCTGGCGCCTTCGAGGCCCTCCATGACTCGCGCCTTGTCGCGCTCGGTTTGCAGCCGTCCGATGAACCAGGTGCCCGTATTCGAAAGCCCCTTGTAATCGAGATCGACGGGATTCTGCGTCGCGAGCACGAGCCCGAGGCCGTAAGCGCGCGCCTGTTTCAACAGCGTCAAAAACAGCGTTTTCGACGGCGGGTTCGCGACCGGCGGCATGTAGCCGAAAATCTCGTCCATGTAGAGAATCGCGCGCAGGCTCGACGTGCCCTGCTGGGCGCGCATCCAGCCGATCAGCTCGTTCAATAACATCGACACGAAAAACATGCGCTCGGGGTCGTCGAGATGCGCGATCGACATGACCGAAATGCGCGGCTTGCCGTCGGCCGTGTACAGC
This sequence comes from Woeseiaceae bacterium, assembly GCA_041616535.1. Taxonomy (GTDB): domain Bacteria; phylum Pseudomonadota; class Gammaproteobacteria; order Steroidobacterales; family Woeseiaceae; genus UBA1847. The sequence continues at coordinate 5,674 of JBFJQO010000046.1, forward strand.
AGGTTCTTCGCGCTGAGCGGCTCGCCCTGCATCCAGGCTTCGAACCCCGGTGCGGCCAGCAGGTTATTGAGCCGCATTGCCAGTTCGAAGCGGTCTTTCGCCGGGAAAAACGAGTCGAGATTCATGACGCCGACGCGCGTGATCGGCGGATTCTGAATTTCCATGATCAGGCCGGCGACGTCGAGATCGCGGCCTTCCCGCCAGGCGTTGTCGAGCAGCCGCGAGATCAGGATGTGCTCGCGGCTCGTCACGGGGTCGGCGTCGATGCCGATCAGGGTCAGGATGCTGGTCGCGGTTGCGGCAACGCGCTCGCGGTAGAGATCGGCGTCGTTCAACAGCGCGGCGTCGGGCGCGGCAAAGGTCTGCAGCACGGAGATGGGCAGGCCGGCCGTGCTGCCCGGCGTATAGATTGCGAGGTCGGTCGAATCCCTGAGCGCCTTGATGCGTTTGCCGTCCTGGCCCCATTCGCCGAGGCCCTTTTTCCACAGCGCCGCCTGGCTGGCCGCGTATTGTTCGGCGGTCTGGCCCTTGTCCGTCGCGGCGCGCGTATTGATCCAGGGCAGGAAGTCGCCCGGCTCGAGCTTCGGAAACGTCAGCAGCAGGTTGCCCATGTCGCCTTTCGGATCGATGGCGATGACGGGGATGTGATCGAGCGCGGCCTCTTCGAGAATGCCGATGCCGAGCCCGGTCTTGCCGGACCCGGTCATGCCGATGATGACGGCATGGGTCGTCAGGTCCTTCGAGTCGTAGAGGACCAGGTCGTCGGAAAGATCGTTCGTCTCGTCGTCGAAGCGCTTGCCGACGTAGAACGCGCCCAGTTTTTCGAAGTCGTGCATGTCGTGTCCCGTTCAGGTGGCCGGATAGGTGTAGCTCGATGCGAATCCCAGCGGGATGCCGAGCCAGTAATAAACGAGCAGGAATACGGTCCAGCTGGAGATGAACCACAGCGAATACGGCAGCATCATCGCGGCCAGCGTGCCTATGCCCGTCCCTTTCACGTAGCGCTGGCAATAGATGACCACGAGCGGGAAATACGGCATCAGCGGCGTGATGATGTTGGTGCTCGAATCCCCGACCCGATAGGCGGCCTGCGTCAGGTCCGGTGAAATGCCGAGCGACATCAGCATGGGCACGAAGATCGGCGCGAGCAGGCCCCACTTGCCGCTTGCCGAGCCGACGAAGATGTTCACGAAGCCCGTGAGCAGCACGATGCCGATGATTGTCACCGCGACCGGAAGTCCCAGCGCCTTGAGTCCCTCGGCGCCCATGACCGCGAGCAAGGTGCCGAGATTGGACACGGCGAAGGCGATGACGAACTGTGCGATGAAAAACATGATCACGAGGTAGTAGGCCATGCTGTGCATCGCCTTCGTCATGCCCTCGATCATGTCCTTCATGCCCGTCATGGACCCGGAGACCTTGCCGAAAACGATGCCGGGAATCACGAACAGGAAGAAGATGAGCGACACGATCGATTTCATGATCGGCGCGCCGAACGTCGCGATGTTGCCGTCGGCGTCGCGCCACGGCGAGGTTTCCGGGATCACGGTCACGAACAGCACGACGAGGCCGAGCACCATCGCGACCAGCGACCAGCGCAGCCCGCGGCGCTCGTTGTCCTTGAGATCGTGCATCTCGGGAAGGTCCTCGGCGTCGCCGTCGATCTCGACACCGGCGAGGCGCGGCTCCACGACCCTGTCGGTCAGGAACCAGCCGAGGCCGACGATCAGCAGCGATGACGCCGTCGTGAAGAAATAGTTGTTGAGCGTGTTGACCGCGATATCGGGGTCTAAGAGCCGTGCGCCCTCGAGCGTCAGGCCCTGCAGCAGGGGATCGAGCGACGACGGCACGAAATTGGCGGAAAAGCCGCCCGAGACGCCCGCGAACGCGGCCGCGATGCCGGCCAGCGGGTGGCGGCCCGCGGCGTAGAAAATCACGCCGCCGAGCGGGATCACGAGCACGTAACCCGCGTCGACGGCCGAGTGGCTGATGATGCCGACGAGAATCACGACCGGCGTGAGCAGCCATTTGGCCGTGACGTTCAGAAGCGCCCGGATGGCCGTCGTGATGAAGCCCGAGTGCTCGGCGACCCCGATACCGAGCATCGCGACGAGGACCACGCCGACCGGGCCGAAGGTCATGAAGCGCGTGACCATCGTCGACATGAATTCCACGAAGGAGTCGCCCGAGAGCTGGTTGACGACCTGGATGCGCTCGCCCGTCGCCGGGTGAAACACGTCGAAGGTCACGTAGGACAGCAGCCAGGACAGGATCCAGACGATGAACAGCAGCGCGATGAACAGGACGGCGGGATCGGGAAGCTTGTTACCGATGCGCTCGACCGCGCCGAGAAAGCCGCCGGGCGCGGCCTGGGTGTCGGGTGCCGGTTCTGCGGCCATGATTGTTCCCCTCGCTTGTCGTTCTTGTCCCGCCGCGGATGCGCCTCACCGGGCGCCGCTTCTACCAGCCGCAGCTACGGCCCTCGTTCTGCTCCTTAAGATACCCCATGAGCGGCTCGAAGTAGTCGATGATGGCGGTGGCGTCCATTTCGCGCGTGCCGGTCAGCGTCTCGAGCGTGTCCTGCCACGGCTGGCTCTGGCCGGCTTCGAGCATCGCGTAAAACTTCTCGCCGGCATCCGTGTTGCCGTAGATCGAACAGGCCTGCAGCTCGCCCTCGTGGCCGGCGATCGCGCACAGCGTGCGCTGGAACTGGAACTGCATGATGCGGGCCAGGAAATAGCGCGTGTAGGAGACGTTTGCGGGAATGTGGTACTTGGCGCCGGGATCGAACGCATCGGCGCCACGCTCGATGGCCGGCGCCACTCCCTGGTACCTCGTGCGCAGCTCCCACCAGGCGTCGTTGTACTCGTCGGGCGCGATCTCGCCCGAGAATACGCCCCAGCGCCATTCGTCGACGAGCTTCGCCCACGGCAACACCGAGATGCCGCCCAGCGCCATCAACATCTGCCGGTTGATAACCGCTTCGCGGTTTTCTTCGGCTTTTTTGATCAGGCCGACTTGTGCGAGATAGTCCGGTGTCATCGACAGGACGACGGTGTCGCCGATCGCTTCGTGAAAGCCGGCGTGTGCGCTGCCCTGGAACAGCGGCGGCTGGTCCTTGTATGCGCCCTGGTAGTAGTTGTGCCCGAGCTCGTGGTAGATGACCTTGAGCTCGTCGTAGTTCTGGCGAATGCACATCTTGATGCGCAGGTCCTCGCCGCCGTCGAGGCCCCATGCGCTCGCGTGGCAAACGACCTCGCGATCGGCGGGCTTTACGAACATCGATCGTTCCCAGAACGTATCGGGCAGGCGCGGCATGCCGAGCGAGACATAGAAGTTTTCCGCCGAGCGCACCATTTCCTGCGGCGAATAATTTTTCGTCTTCAGGGTCCGGTCGACGTCGAGGTCGGCGACGCCGGGATACGGTTCCATGACGTCGTAAAGAAAATTCCAGGTCTGCGCCCACATGTTGCCGAGCAGGTGCGCCGGGATCGGGCCGTCCTGCGGCACCTTGTCCTGGCCGTACACCTCGCCGAGCTTCGCGCGAACGTGGCAGTGCAGCTCGTCGTAGAGCGGCTTCACCTCGTTCCAGAGCCGCGCCGTATCGGCTTCGAATTCGGCGGGGCTCATGTCGTAGTTGGAGCGCCACATTTCGCCGAGGTCGGAGTAACCGAGTTCGCCGGCGCCTTCGTTCGCGAGTTCGACGAAGCGCGTGTACAGCTCGCGCATCGGCACGGCCACGGTGCGCCAGCCGGCCCAGGCATCGAGCAGCTCGTCGTAATCGCGGCTCGACGTCATGAGCTCCTCGAGTTCCTGGCCGCCCAGGCAGTCGTTCGGCGTGCGGCAATACTTGCCCGCGCCGTACATGCCCTCGAGCTCCGTCGAGATCGCCGCGATCTCCGCCCGCTTGTCGGCGTCATCCGGCGCGGGCGCCGACGTGCCGAGCTTCAGGAGGTCGAGCGCGCGCCGTGTCTCGGGGGAAAGGTCCTGTCCGTCATACTGCAGGGACTCTTTTACCGTGCGGCTGTGCCACTCGGCGTAGCGCTCGCTGGCCTTCGCGGCGAGCAGCGCCGTGTCCTTGGTGATATAGGTCGAGCGCACCCACTGGGCCGCGTAACCCTCGCGATAGAGTTCGCGCAATTCGTCGTTGACGCGTGCGACGAACTCGTCGGCCGTCTCGGTGCGCTCCATGGCCGGAGCGCCCGCCGTTCCCTGAGCTTCGTCGGACGGGTCATCCGAACAGCCGGTGCCGGCAATTGCGACGAAAGAAAGCCACGTGACGATAAATGCGGTACGTAATGTCATGTATCGAATCCATATGAGCGTTTGCCGCAGAGTCCGCCCGCCGGGCCTCCTGAGGGAAGACTCGAACGATGAGGCATCGGCCGCGGATCAGTGAAAGAAGTCAGTGAACGCCATGCATCCAGCGCCGCAGCACAGGCGATATGACGAGCATGAAAACACCCACGCCGACGCCGAGCCACATGAGAAATTCGAACAGCTGCGTGTAGGTTGCGGCGGCGGTCGCGATGTCCGTCACGGCCTCGCCGCCGCCCGTCGGGATTGCCGCGAGCCTGCCTATGCGCGTTGCGACCGTTTCGGACAGCGCCGTGGCGAGGAACCATGTCCCCATGCTGACGCCCACGACGTTGCCGATCGAAAGCTTCGTCACCGCCGACAGGCCCACGGGCGACAGGCAGAGTTCGCCGGTCGTGTGCAGCAGGTAGGCGAGTATCAGCCAGATCATCGCGATCTGGCCGGCTTCGTTAGGAAACTGCGCGCCGAATACGAGGGCGCCGAAGCCGAGGCCTGCCTGGATGATGCCGAGCGCGAACTTGACGGGCGTGCGCGGCTCGAGGTCCTTCTTCGCGAGCCAGGTCCAGAGCGTTGCGAACGGGATCGCTAGCAGCATGATGAAGCCCGCATTGAGCGAACCGAACTGCGCGGCGGTGAACGTCGTGTTGCCCAGGCTGCGGTCGACGACGCGATCGGCGAACAGCGTCATCGAACCGGCCGACTGTTCGAACAGGGCCCAGAAGATGACCGTCGACAGGATCAGCACCATGAGCACGACCGTGCGGCCGAATTCGGGCGAGTTGTGCGTCAGGAAGCCGTAAACGACGAAACCGACGATGAGTACGACGGAGCCGTAGAGGATGTTCTCGGCGAGCGCCTCGCTGCCGGGCAGGAAGTGCAGGTTGACGAGCACCGCGTAGCAGGCGCTGACGACGGCGATCGCCGCGACCGTGTAGGCGACGCCGTTGTTCTGGCCGCCTTTCTTGTGGACCATCGAATAGAGTATGAGGCCGACGATCGCGATGATCAGCAGGATGTTCTGCGACAGCAGCACGACGTGCTCGCGCTGCA
>JBFJQO010000047.1:0-10885 GCA_041616535.1 Woeseiaceae bacterium
AGGGCGGCAAGTTCTTCATGCACATCTTCACCCACCGCTCGACGCCCTACGAGTACATCGACAAGGGGCCGGGCGACTGGATGACCCGCTATTTCTTCTCCGGCGGCATCATGCCGAGCGCCGGCCTGCCGCCGCGCGTCTCGGGCCCGATGCGCATCGAGAAGCAGTGGGCGTGGAACGGCCATCACTACGCCCGGACCTGCCGCGCCTGGCTCGAGAACCTCGATGACCGCAAGGACTACGTCATGCCGATCCTCGAGAGCACCTACGGTCGCGAAGCCGCGAGCCGCTGGTTCATGCGCTGGCGCATGTTCTTCATGGCCTGCGAGGAACTGTTCCGCTACCACGACGGCAACGAATGGTTCGTTTCCCACTACCGCTTCGGCAAGTCGGGTGCGTGATGCAGATGCTCGTTAACTTCATCGCCTTCCAGGTCGGGTGGTTCTCGTCGGTGATCGGTGCCGCACAGGAGATGCCCTGGCTCGGTCCGGTTGTCGTGCTCGTCGTGGCGCTGATCCATCTGCGCCAGGCGCGGCGCCCCGGACTCGAGGTCGCCCTGATTATCTCCTGCGGTGTCCTCGGCCTGTTTTTCGACAGCCTGCTGGTCACCCTCGGCTGGGTGGCCTATCCGTCGGGCCACGTCTTGGCTCAGGCGGCGCCTTACTGGATCGTCACGATGTGGATGTTGCTTGCCACCACGCTGAACCGGTCTCTGTCCTGGCTGAAGGGGCGCCTCGCGCTGGCGTCGATACTCGGTGGGATCGCGGGTCCGCTTTCCTACCTCGGCGGCGAGCGCCTCGGCGGCATGCAGTTCGTCGAAACCGTCCCCGCGATCGTCTTCCTGGCCCTCGGCTGGGCCGCCGTCATGCCGGTTCTCGTCACGCTGGCCGACCGACTGGACGGTTTCCGGCACGTGGCCGTCGCGCAGGGAGCACGGCCATGAGTATCTACTTCATCGCGCTCGGCGTCCTGCTGCTGCTGGCGGGGCTCGCCTGGGTCGTCAGTGTCTTCACCGGGGACGTCAGCTTCGTCGACAGTCTCTGGTCCCTTTTCTTCCTCGCCGCGGCCGTCCTGTTCGCGATCGAGTTCGAGCTGCCGTCCCTGCGTGCCGCGATCGTCCTTGCGCTCGTTGCGATATGGGCCATTCGGCTGTCCGCTCACATCACGCTCCGCAACTGGGGCCAGCCCGAGGACTATCGCTACGCCCAGATACGGGCCAACAATGAGCCCGGGTTCGCCGTCAAGAGCCTGTACATCGTGTTCGGCCTGCAGGCGGTGCTGGCATGGATCGTGCTGGCTCCCTTGTGGCCGGCCCTGGCGTCGCCGGCGCCGCTGACGCTGCTGGACGGTGCGGCGATCCTGTTGTTCTCGGTCGGATTCGTGTTCGAGGCGGTCGGTGACTACCAGCTCACCCGCTTCAAGCGTGACCCGTCGTCGCAAGGCCGCGTGCTCGATACGGGGCTCTGGCGGTACACGCGTCACCCGAACTATTTCGGCGAATTCTGCATCTGGTGGGCGTTCTGGCTGTTCGCCGTGGCAGCGGATGCGTGGTGGACGATCTTCTCGCCGCTGCTGATGTCGTTCCTGTTGCTGCGGGTGTCCGGCGTGGCCATGCTCGAGAAGACGATCTCCAGCCGCCGTCCGGGCTACGCCGAGTACGTTCGGTCGACGAACGCGTTTTTCCCGGGGCCGGTTCGCAAACACTCCGGGTCCGGACAGGCGGCGTCATCATGACGCTCATAATGCGCAGCGTGGTGTTGCTTACCGTCGCCCTGGCTGGTGCGGCGAGCGCCAACGCGCACGCGAACGACAACCGCTCCTGGGAATTCTCGGTCCTGCTCGACGGCGCCGAGATCGGGCAGCACCGCTTCGAGTTGCAGCAGTCCGGAGACCGCCAGGAGGTGCGCAGCGAAGCCAGTTTCGACGTGCGCTTCCTGTTCTTCACGGCGTTCCGGTATCGCCACAGCAACCGCGAGATCTGGTCGGAGGGTTGCCTGCGGCGCATCGAGGCCACGACGCGCCAGAACGGCGAGCAACTCACCGTCGTCGGGACCGCCGTCGACAATGCATTCGTCGTCGAGCGCGAGGAGGGCACGACCGAACTGGGCGACTGTGTGATGACGTTCGCCTACTGGAACCGCGAATTTCTCGAACAGGCGCAATTGCTCAACCCGCAGACCGGCCAGTACGTCCCGGTTCGCGTCGAGTCCCTCGGCGCGCGCCGGATCGACATTCGCGGCGAGTCCATCGACGCCAGGGCGTACCGCGTGCAGGCCGAGCAAATCGAACTGACCGTCTGGTATTCGGCCGACGACGAGTGGCTCGGCCTCGAATCGGTCGCCAAGGGCGGGAGGATCCTTCGTTATGTCCTTACCTAAACCGTGGCGCAGCCTGCTGGCGGCGGCGCTGATAGCGCCCTTACTGGGCGCCTGTGCATCGAGTGGACCCGACATGAAAACCGTTGACTACGTGGATCTCCAGCGCTTTATGGGCGACTGGTACGTGATTGCGAACATCCCGACATTCCTCGAGAAGGGCGCACACAATGCCGTCGAATCCTATGCACTGAACGACGACGGCACGATCGACACGACCTTCGTCTTCCGTGACGGCAGCTTCGACGGGAAACAGAAGCGCTACAACCCGAAGGGATTCGTGCGCAACACGGAGACCAACGCAACGTGGGGGATGCGCTTCGTCTGGCCGATCAAGGCCGACTACCGCATCGTGTATCTCGATGACGACTATTCGACGACGATCATCGGCCGGCAGAAACGCGACTTCGTCTGGATCATGGCGCGCGAGCCCCAAATCCCGGACCGGGAATATCAGCGGCTGCTCGATTTCGTGGCCTCGATCGGCTACGACCTCAGCAAGGTCGAGCGCGTGCCTCAACGCTGGTAGGCCGCAAAGGAGAGCATTGGTGCGTATCGCAATCATCGGCACAGGCATTGCAGGGAATACGGCCGCATGGCGGCTGCGCGATCGCCACGACATCACGGTATTCGAAGCTGCCGACTACATCGGCGGCCACACCAACACGGTCGATGTCGAAGAGGACGGCCGGACGATCCCGGTCGATACCGGGTTCATCGTCTTCAACGAGCATACGTACCCGAATTTCATTAAGATGCTCGACGCGATCGGGCAGGCGTCGAAGCCGAGCAACATGAGTTTCAGCGTGCATTCGGCCGACGACCGGATCGAATACACGGGCTCGTCGCTGAACGGCGTGTTCGCGCAACGGCGCAACCTGCTACGCCCGTCGTTCTACCGCATGGTGAGGGACATCGTGCGTTTCAACCGCGAGGCGGCCGGCGACATCCTGGGCCATGGCCGCCGACTGACGCTGGGCGAGTACCTGTCGTCGCAAGGCTTCGGCGATGAATTCCGCGAGCATTACCTCGTCCCCATGGTCGCCGCGATCTGGTCGGCGGAACCGCAAGCCGTGATGGACATGCCCGCGTTGTTCCTCGTGCGCTTTTTCAAGAACCACGGGCTCATGCAAATCGGCAACCACCCCGAGTGGCGCGTTATCGAGGGCGGCTCGCGCGAATACGTGCGGCGTCTCGTCGCCGGGCACCGCCACCGCATTCGCCTCGGCAACCCCGCGACCTCGATCCGCCGCGTGCCGGCCGGCGTGGAGATCACGTCGCCCGCGGGCGGCACGGAAATCTTCGACTGCGTCTTCGTCGCCTGCCACAGCGACCAGGCACTGGCGCTGCTCCGCGACCCGACACCGCAGGAGACCGCGGTGCTCGGCGCCATTCGCTACCAGCCGAACGAAGCGGTCCTGCACACGGACGTTCGCGCGCTGCCGCGGCGCCGGCGCGCGTGGGCGGCCTGGAACTATTTCGTCCCGCAAGACAAGCGCGGCCAAGTCGCCGTCTCCTACAACATGAATATTCTGCAAGGTCTCGACGCGCAGGAGACCTACGTCGTGACGCTCAACGACGATCGCGGCATCGATCCCGGCAGGATCATCCGGCGCATCGAATACGACCATCCGATGTTCACGCTCGACTCCATCGCGGCGCAGAGCCGGCAGCAGGAACTCAATGCCGATCGCACGTTTTACTGCGGCGCCTACTGGCGCAATGGGTTCCACGAGGACGGCGTCGTCAGCGCACTCGCCGCGGTGCGGCACTTCGAGGAGAGGCTCAAGAATGCAGAGCTGCATCTACGAAGGGCAGGTTAGGCACGGCCGTTCCAGCCCGGTCGCGCACGCGTTTCGCTACCGCCTGTTCATGATGTTCCTCGATCTCGACGAACTGCCGACGCTGTTCGCGAGGCGCTGGTTCTGGTCGTCGCACCGGGCCGCGCCGGCGCGCTTCAGGCGGTCCGACCATCTCGGGCCCGAAACACAGCCGCTCGCCGAATCGGTGCGCGATCTCGTCGAGCGCGAGACCGGCAGGCGCCCGCAGGGGCCGGTGCGGCTGCTGACGAACCTGAGCTACTTCGGCTACTGCTTCAACCCGGTCAGTTTCTATTATGTTTATGGAAAAGACGGCGAATCGCTCGAGACGATCGTCGCGGAAGTGAACAACACGCCGTGGGGCGAGCGCGATACCTACGTGCTGCACGTCGAACCGCAGGCCGGCGCCGACACGGCGGCGCGCTTCAGTCCGGAGAAGAAGATGCACGTGTCTCCCTTCATGCCGATGAACGTCGGCTACGACTGGCGTTTCCGCCGGCCGGGCAGGGATGTGGCGGTCTTCATGGCCAATGACGTCGACGGCGAGCGGGTGTTCAGCGCGTCCATCCGCATGCGGCGCACCGAGATCACGGGCAGGTCGCTGGCGCGCGTGCTCGCGGCGTATCCGTTCATGACGCTCAAGGTCATCGCCGCCATCTACTGGCAGGCACTGCGGCTCTGGATCAAGGGTTGCCCGGTGTACGCGCATCCCGACAAGAACGACACCGTGGAGGTACGATGAATTCAAAGTCGCTGTCGATCGATTCGCCCTGCTTTCCCGACCGGGCCGAAAAACCGCGGTGGCTGGATCGCCTCGCCCGGCAAATCGTGCTCGGCAAGCTGCGCTCGCTGGAACACGGCCGGGTGACGATCGTGGAGGGCGATCGCGAGGAGACTTTCGGGCGACACTCCGACCGCGCGGCGCTCTCGGCGCGGATCCACGTCGGGTCGGCGGCGTTCTACAGCGACGTCGCGTTTGGCGGTTCGCTCGGCGCCGGCGAAGCCTACATGCGGGGCGGCTGGACAGCCGACGATCCCGTGGCCCTCGGCCGTATCCTGCTGCACAACCGCGATGTCCTCGACAACGTCGAGGGCGGCGCGGCTTCGCTCCTGCGGCCGCTGCGGCGGCTCTTCCATTACCTGAACCGCAACACGCGGGCCGGTAGCCGGCGCAACATTGCCGCGCACTACGATCTGGGCAACGATTTCTACGCGCTGTGGCTCGATTCCCGGATGATGTACTCCTGCGCGTATTACGCCGGCCCCGAGACCTCGCTCGAGGACGCCGCGGTCGCGAAGCTCGATCGCATCTGCCGGCGTTTGCGGCTCGGTCCCGGCGATCGCGTCATCGAGATCGGCTCGGGTTGGGGCGGGTTCGCGATCCACGCCGCGTCGCGCTACGGCTGCCACGTGACGACGACGACGATCTCGCAGCAGCAATACGATCTTGCCCGGGCGCGCATCGAGGCGGCCGGCCTCGGCGATCGCATCACGCTGCTGCTCGACGATTACCGCGACCTCGAGGGCCAGTACGACAAACTCGTCTCGATCGAGATGATCGAGGCCGTCGGCCACGAGTTCCTCGACACCTATTTCGAGAAGTGTGCATCGCTGCTGAAACCCGACGGCGAAATGCTCATCCAGGCGATCACGATTGCCGACCAGCGCTATGAGAAAGCAAAGCGCACCGTCGATTTCATCAAGCGCTACATCTTCCCGGGCGGGTTCCTGCCGTCGGTCACCGCGATGACCGCGACGATGACGCGCGCGACCGATCTGCGCGCCGTGCACATCGAGGACATCGGCCTGCACTACGCGCGTACGCTGCACGACTGGCGCGCGCGCTTCTTCGCGCGGCTCGACGACGTGCGGACGCTGGGCTATTCGGAAGCGTTCATCCGCATGTGGGATTTCTACCTGACGTACTGCGAGGCCGCGTTCCTGGAACGCGCCATCGGCGACGTGCACCTGCACGCGATCAAACCGCTCGCGCGACCTGCTATATAATCGCCGGCGCCGGCCCCGCCGCGAGCGCTACGCGCAGGGCCGCCGATCGTGCAGCACGGGGGAATTCTCGAGTGAGCCTCAAGGAACGACTGGTCGAATACCGCGACGGCGACACCCTCATGGAGGGGCGGCTCGCCTGGGACGATGCGACGAGGGGCCCGCGGCCCGGCATCCTGGTCGCGCATACGTGGGGCGGGCGCGGCCCGTTCGAGGACGGTAAGGCCGATGCGCTGGCCGGGCTCGGCTACGCGGCATTCGCGCTCGACCTGTACGGCAAAGGCGTGCGGGGCAGTGGTCCCGAGGAGAATGCCGCGCTGATGCAGCCGTTTCTCGACGACCGCGCGATGTTGCAGCAGCGCCTGCTCGCTGCGCTGGCGGCGTTGCGCGAGCAGCCCGAGGTCGACGCGAGCCGGGTCGCGGCGGTCGGTTTCTGCTTCGGCGGGCTGTGCGTGCTCGATATCGCGCGCACCGGCGCCGACGTCGCCGGCGTCGTCAGTATCCACGGCCTGTTCGGCGCACCGGGCAATACGGCCGGCAACCGCGTCCGGGCAAAAGTTCTGGCCCTGCACGGCTGGGACGACCCGATGGCGACGCCCGATGCCGTGAATGCGCTCGCGGCGGAACTGTCGTCGATGGGTGCCGACTGGCAACTGCACGCCTATGGCAATACGATGCACGCTTTCACCAACCCTGCGGCGAACGATCCGGAGCGGGGCACGGTGTACGACAAAAACGCCGATCGCCGCGCATGGCAGGCGATGGCCAACTTTCTCGATGAACTGTTTGACGGTCCGTAGGCCCGGAGGGAACGCGTGAGAACAACAAACTGGATTTGGGCCGCCGCGCTGGCGGCCGGGCTCGTGGCCTGCTCGGCGAAAGAGGCGCCGGCGCCGGCAACCGAAGACGTCGCCGTGGACCTCGCGTCCCCGGTCGCGGTGCGGGCCGCGGGCGGCAATCCCGCGGCCGAAAAAGCCGCGCAGGAAATCGGCGACGACTACATGCGCGGCATCATCGTCGAGATCAGCGACGACCGCTACGAGGGGCGCGGCCCCGGCACGGCCGGCGACGCGGCGGCGCGTAAATACCTGGCCGGGCGCATGGCCGAGCTCGGGCTCGAGCCGGGCGCCGCAGACGGGAGCTGGGAGCAGCCGTTCGATCTCGTCGGCATCAACGCGTCACAGCCGGAGACCTGGACCTTCCGCGGTCACGGCAAGACGCTGACGCTGAAGCAGTGGGACCAGTTCATCGTCGGCAGCGGCGTGCAGAACGAGCGCTCGGCGTTCGCCGATACCGAGGTCGTGTTCGTCGGTTACGGCATCCAGGCGCCCGAATACGACTGGGACGATTACAAGGGGGTCGACCTCAAGGGCAAGGTCCTGCTCATGATGAACAACGACCCGGACTGGGATCCGGCGCTGTTCGCGGGCGAGACGCGGCTCTGGTACGGGCGCTGGGACTACAAGTACCTGAGTGCCGCCCGCCAGGGCGCCGTCGGCGCGATCATCATTCACACGTCGCCCTCGGCCGGCTACCCCTGGCAGGTCGTGCAGACGTCGTGGACGGGCGTGCAGTTCGAGCTGCCGGCCGGCGACGAGCCGCGCGCGCAAATGAACGGCTGGGTCACCGAGGATTCGGCGCGCGAACTCGTTGCGATGGCGGGGCTCGACCTCGACGAGTTGCGCGAGGCGGCGTACAACCGCGACTTCAAACCCGTGCCGCTCGGCGTCACGACGTCGCTGGCCATGGACGTCGAGATCACGCGCGTGCAGTCGGCCAACGTGCTCGGCCTGATCCCGGGCAGCGACCCCGAGCTCAGCGACGAGGTCGTCATCTACACGGCGCATCACGATCACCTCGGCATCGGCACGCCCAACGCCGACGGCGATGCGATCTACAACGGCGCCATGGATAACGCGGCGGGCGTGGCGCAGGTCATGGCAATCGCGAAAGCCATCAAGGCGCTGCCGGAACCGCCGCGCCGTTCGGTGCTGATCAACCTGGTCGGGGCCGAGGAGCAGGGACTGCTGGGTTCCGAGTACTACGCCGCGAACCCGACGTTCGCGCCCGGCAAGATCGCCGCGAACCTCAACTACGACGGCGGCAATATCTGGGGCCACACCCACGACGTGACGTTCATTGGCCTCGGCAAGTCGACGATCGACGAGATCGCGACGCTGATCGCCAAAGAGCAGGGGCGTATCGTCAAGCCCGACCAGTTCGCCGACAAGGGTTATTTCTACCGTTCCGACCAGTTCAGCTTCGCGAAGATCGGCGTGCCGGCCATGTACCTCGATACGGGTACGGACTTCGTCGACCGTCCTCCCGAGTGGGGCCGCGAGCAGCAGAATCACTACACGGAAGTGAACTATCACCAGCCGACGGACGAGTACGACCCGTCCTGGAACCTCGACGGCATGATCGAGGACGCGTTGCTCGGCTACTGGACCGGCCTCGCGATCGCCAATGCCGACGACATGCCGACCTGGCAACCGGGCGACGAGTTCGAGGCGGCGCGCATCGAGGCGCTGAAAGCGCTCGAGGATACGGACTAGGACGACAGGCTGGTCGAGTTGCGGCCGGCGTCCTTGGCCCGGTAGAGGGCCTCGTCGGCGCGATGCAGCCAGTCGTTGCCGCTTTCGCCTTCCTTGAGTTCCGCGACGCCGAGCGAAATCGTCACGGCGTGGTCGGGCACGAGTTCGTTGGCGTCGACGAGGGTGCGCAATTGCTCCGCGAGGTGAGCGGCGCGATGCAGGTCCGCGCCCTCGAGGACGACGACGAATTCCTCGCCGCCGATGCGGTACAGGCTGTCGGTGACACGGATGCGCAGGTTGATGATCTCGGTCACGCTTTTCAGTATCTGGTCGCCGACGGCGTGCCCGTGGATGTCGTTCACACGCTTGAAATGGTCGAGGTCGAGCAGCACCAGGGACGCCGGCGCACCCGAGCGCTGGAATGAATTGACGACCTCGGTGAGCTTCGCGTCGAGGCCGCGACGATTGCCCGCGCCGGTCAACGGGTCCTTGGTCGCGAGCGTCAGCAGCTGCTCGCGCTGGCGATTCGTGATCAACGAGAACGCGTAGGCGAACGCGCTCGTGACGAGGATCGTGATGATGATCGTCGTCGTCTCGTGCGAGTCGCTCGACGGCAGGATTGCGGGGAGCAGGCCGACGATAGTGATTACCGAGAAGACGAACGCCTCGCGCGGGCTGATCAGGTAGAAGACGGCCATCAGCGCGGGGAACACCCAGTACACCTGGTGGGGACCGATCAGGTAGACCGTCGACAACACGCCGCCCACACACAGGGTGGCGATCGCGAGGCTCGCGACGCGCACGCGGCGCGTGCGATAGACGTAGGTTCCGAGGATCAGGAAACCGCCGATGATGATCGTGTCGACGGCGGCGGCAACCCACTCGCGCTGCAGGTAACGCATGATCGCGAACGGCAGGACACCGAGACCACCGGCGGCACTCAACAGCAGCGGCAGGAAGGTTTCGACCGACCTCCGCCGGGATTCCGACCGGACGATGTAGCGCCAGGCGTCCATTCCCGAGTGCAGTTTCCTCATGCTTCGCAAAATGCCCGAAACGGCGCCGCTTGTCAAAGGGCAGCTAATATAGATTATTAAGTAAGGTCAATACGTTACAGCGCTTTCCTCGGGAGAGTCTGGGATAGACTGGCGAAGCTATCGTCTTCTACTAGGCTTGAGTTGATCGCGATCCGCGATCGCCAGGGGAAAAAATAATGACCAGAACAAAACGGACGGCACTGTTGTGCGGGTTGCTCGTGGCCACCACGATGGCCTACGCCCAGGACGATAAACCGCAGCGTTTTACGTACGCGACGTATCACTACTGCGACACGAGCAACGAGCATCTCGCGGACGAATTCGTCGCGACGTCGGAGAAGCCCGTCATGGACAAGCTCGTCGACGACGGCACCTTCCTGGGCTGGGGCTGGATCAAGCACCACACGGGCGGGCAGTGGCGGCGGATTCGCTACTTCCAGACCGACTCGCTGAACGCCGCACTCGGCGGCCTCGAGAAGATGGGCGAGGCCTTCGAGGACGCGCTCGACGAGGATGCGCAGGGCATCGGCGTGTCCTGCAAGCGTCACGACGACTACATCTGGCAGGTCAAGGCCGGGACAACCGGCAAGGAACGCGGCAAGGCCGGGCTGTCTGTGTATTTCTCTTGCAAGATTACCGGGGAGGATCGCGCCGACGAACTCGTGGCCGAGGTATTCGCGCCGATCTACGACAAGCTCGTCGAGGACGGCAAGATCACCTCGTGGGGCTGGCAGTCGCACGTGGTCGGCGGCTGGTTCCGGCGCCTGTTCACGATGACGGCGAAGGACTACGCCACGCTGATGGACGCGCGCGCCGAGGCGCTGGCGGCGCAGTACAGCGAGGACAACGAGGCCGGGGCGGAGTTCGCCGGTATTTGCGGCGCCCACCACGACTACCTCTGGGACATCGTCCACGAGAAACAGGCCGCGAACTAGGCACGAAAAAGCCGGGATGAGCCCGGCTTTTTTTTCGCTTCCTGGTGCGCCTGATCAGCTGCGACGGAAGCGGCTGAAGAATCCGCTTTTCTTGTTGTCGTCCTCGTCGTCTTCGTCGTCGCGATCCCGGTCGATGGTCGGCGGGTGCACGTTGAGCGCCTTGAGCGTCTGCGTCATCGA
>JBFJQO010000048.1:0-10870 GCA_041616535.1 Woeseiaceae bacterium
GCACCTAATTGGGGTATACTGAGCAGCCGTAAATATAAAAAAATACTTATATTTTTATATGAAGGCATCGACAGACAGCTTGCTCAATCAATTCAAGGCATTGGCCGATCCTGTACGTGCCCGGCTGGTTGCCTTGTGCGGTGCCGCCGAGTGCAGCGTCTCGGAGTTGACCCACATCACGGGCCTCAGCCAACCGCGCGTGTCGCAGCATCTCAAGCAACTGATCGCGACCGGCCTGCTCGAGCGCTTCCGCGACGGGCACTTCGTCTACTACCGCGTGCCGGCGAACGGCGCCGCCGCGCCTGCGCGCCGGCGATTGCTCGGGCTGCTGCCCGGGGACGAGCCCGAGTTCGATCGCGACCTCGACAAACTGCGCCAGCTTCGCGGCGAGGAATCGGCGGGCCTTGCCGACGCGGGCGACGACCGCTTCCTGCACAAGGCGCTCGTCGAGCTGACTGTGGCCGCGCCGCTCGGCGACCTGCTCGACATCGGTTGCGGGCAGGGCAGGTTGCTGAAGCTGCTGGCATCGCGCGCGCACCGCGTCGTCGGCGTCGATATCGATCCCGAGGCCCGTCGCCTGGCGCGTGCCGAGCTGCTGCTGGCGGGACTTCCCAACTGCTCCCTGCGGCAAGGCGACATGTACTCGCTGCCGTTCGACGATGCCGAGTTCGACACGATCATCCTCGACGATGTACTCGGCGACGCCGGGCGACCGGTCGCTGCCGTCGACGAGGCGCGGCGCCTGCTCAAGCCGGGCGGTCGCATCCTGCTGCTCGCCGGCGTCGGCAGTGCCGGCATCGACAAGCTGCGCGAGAATTTCGCTGCGTGGGCCGCCGCGACAGGCCTGCGTCTGGCGCCACCTCGCTCCATTCCTGACAAGAAACCGGGCTGGCTGCTCGGTGTGGCAACCGCATGAACAGAATCATCCATTCACGACCTGCCGTGTCGTTCGAGTTTTTTCCGCCGCATTCGGAGAAGGCGGAGGCGACGCTGTGGAAATCCGTCGATCGCCTCAAGGCTTTGCGGCCGCGATTCGTGTCCGTGACCTACGGCGCCGACGGGTCGACGCGCGAGCGCACGCACAACGCCGTGGCTCGCATCCTGCGCGAAACCTCGTTGACGACGGCGCCGCACTTGACCTGCGTGGGCGCGAGCCGTGGCGAGATCGACGACATCGCCCGCGAATACTGGGACATGGGCATCCGCCACCTCGTCGCGCTGCGTGGCGACGCGCCAAAGGGCGCTGCAAGGTACGAGCCGCACCCGGACGGCTATGCCTACGCCGCCGACCTCGTCGAGGGCCTGAAGAAAGTCGGCGATTTCGAGATCTCGGTCGCCGCGTACCCTGAGGTGCATCCCGAGGCACCCGACGCCGATTTCGACCTCGACAACCTGAAACGCAAGCTGGACGCGGGCGCCACCCGCGCGATCACGCAGTTCTTTTTCGATGCCGACGTCTTCCTGCGCTTCCGTGACCGTTGCGCGGCGGCCGGCATCGAGTCGCCGATCGTCCCGGGAATCCTGCCGATAACCCGCTTTCCGCAGCTCGAAAAATTCGCGGCTGCGTGCGGCGCGAGCGTGCCCGACTGGCTGCGCGCCTGGTTCAAGGGACTCGACGACGATGCCGAAACGCGCCAGATGATCGCGGCGAGCGTCGCGATCGACCAGGTACGTCGCCTCGAGGCCGAAGGCATTGCCGATTTCCATTTTTACACGCTGAACCGTTCCGAACTCGCATACGCGATCTGTCATGCGCTCGGTGTTCGGCCGGCCGACGACGAGGCGGCATCATGAACCGCAATGAACGCATCGACGCGTTGCTCGCCTTGCTCGACGAGCGCATCCTGCTGCTCGACGGCGCGATGGGCACGATGATCCAGGGCTACGGTCTCGGCGAGGACGACTATCGCGGGGAACGATTCGCCGACTGGTCGCATGATCTCAAGGGCAACAACGACTTGCTGTCGATTACGCGCCCCGACGTCATTCGCGACATTCACAACGCGTTCCTCGATGCCGGCGCCGACATCGTCGAAACCAATACCTTTAATTCGAACGCGCCATCGATGGCCGATTACGGCATGGAGTCGCTGGTGACCGAACTGAACGTCGCCGCCGCGCGACTCGCGCGCGAGTGCGCCGATGCCTGTGCGGCGGCTACGGGAAGGCCGCGCTTTGTCGCGGGCGCACTCGGGCCGACCAACCGGACCGCTTCGATCTCACCCGACGTCAACGACCCGGGCTTTCGTAACATCACGTTCGACGAACTCGCGGACACGTATGAAGTCGCAACCGGCGCACTGATCGAGGGCGGCGTCGACATCCTGTTGATCGAAACGATCTTCGACACGCTCAATGCCAAAGCCGCCATCGTCGGAGTGAAGCGTGCGTTCCGCACGCACGGCGCCGAGTTGCCGGTCATGATCTCGGGCACGATCACGGACGCGTCGGGCCGCACGCTCTCGGGCCAGACCACCGAGGCTTTCTGGAATTCAGTCCGGCACATCAAGCCGTTCATGATCGGACTCAACTGCGCTCTCGGGGCGGCGGAATTGCGGCCCTACGTCGCTGAACTTGCGCGCGTGGCCGACACGCGCGTCAGCGCCTACCCGAACGCGGGGCTGCCCAACGAGTTCGGCGAATACGACGAAACGCCCGCCGACATGGCGGCCGTTGTCGGCGAGTTTGCCGCGAGCGGCCTCGTCAACCTGGTCGGCGGGTGCTGTGGCACGACGCCCGAACACATCCGTGCGATCGGCGACGCCGTTGCATCACATGCACCGCGCGCCGTGCCCGAGCTGCCCGTGCGCTGCCGCCTGTCGGGACTCGAACCCTGCAACATCGGTCCCGACGACCTGTTCGTCAACGTCGGCGAACGCTGCAACGTGACGGGGTCCGCGATATTCCGGCGCCTGATCGAAGCCGACGACTACGCGGCCGCAGTCGCGGTGGCGCAGCAACAGGCCGCCAACGGCGCTCAGATCATCGACGTCAACATGGACGAGGGCATGCTCGATTCCGAGAAGGCGATGGTCACGTTCCTCAACCTGATCGCCTCGGAACCCGATATCGCTAAACTGCCGATCATGATCGACTCGTCGAAGTGGTCGGTCATCGAAGCGGGCCTGAAATGCGTGCAGGGGAAGGCCGTCGTCAACTCGATTTCGCTCAAGGAAGGCGAGGCGGCATTCGTCGGACAGGCGCAGCTGTGCCGGGATTACGGCGCGGCGGTGATCATCATGGCGTTCGACGAGCAAGGCCAGGCCGACACGGTCGAGCGCAAGGTCGAGATCTGCAAGCGCACCTACGACGTGCTGGTCGACAAGGTCGGCTTCGACCCGGCCGACATCATTTTCGACCCGAATATCTTCGCGGTCGCGACCGGCATCGAGGAGCACGCCCGCTACGGACTCGACTTTATCGAGGCGACGCGCCGCATCAAGGCGACCCTGCCGCATGCGCTGGTCAGCGGCGGCGTCAGCAACGTCTCGTTCTCATTCCGTGGCAACAACGTCGTTCGCGAGGCGATTCACTCCGTGTTCCTCTACCACGCGATCCGTGCCGGCATGGATATGGGCATCGTCAATGCCGGACAACTCGCAATCTACGAGGACCTGCCGTCGGACCTGCGCGACGCGGTCGAGGACGTCGTGCTCAACCGGACGCCCGATGCCACGGACCGTCTGCTCGAAGTCGCCGAACGCTACAAGGACCAGAAGTCCGGCGCGGCCGCCCGGGGGCAGGATTTGTCGTGGCGCGAGTTCGACGTGTCGAAGCGGCTCGAGTACGCACTGGTCAACGGCGTCGACGAATACGTCATCGACGACACCGAGGAGGCGAGACAGCAGGCGGCGCGCCCGCTCGACGTCATCGAGGGCCCGCTGATGGCCGGCATGAACGTCGTCGGCGACCTTTTCGGCGCAGGCAAGATGTTCCTGCCGCAGGTCGTCAAGTCGGCACGTGTCATGAAGAAGTCCGTCGGGCATCTCGTGCCGTTCATCGAGGCGACGAAGGACGGCCAACGCAGCTCCAACGGTAAGATCGTGCTCGCGACCGTCAAGGGTGATGTGCACGATATCGGCAAGAACATCGTCGGCGTCGTGCTGCAGTGCAACAACTTCGAGGTCGTCGATCTGGGCGTCATGGTGTCGTGCGATCGCATCCTCGAGGCGGCGCGCAGGGAGGAGGCCGACATCATCGGCCTGTCCGGTCTGATCACGCCGTCGCTCGACGAGATGGTGCACGTGGCCGGCGAAATGCAGCGGCTCGACATGGACCTGCCGCTGTTGATCGGCGGTGCGACGACATCGCCCGCGCACACGGCGGTCAAGATCGAGCCGCGCTACGAAGGCCCGGTCATCTACGTCAAGGACGCGTCGCGTTCCGTCGGCGTTGCCCAGGCGCTCGTCGAACCGGGGACGCGCGACGACATCGTGGCAAAGAACCGCAAAGACAATGCGCGCCGGCGCGAACGGCATGCAAGCAAGAAGCGCCTTGCACCACAGCTTTCGCTGGCCCAGGCACGAGAGCGCCGCCATGCAATCGACTGGCAGTCTTACACGCCGCCGACGCCGGCGTTCCTCGGCAACCGCATTTACGACGACATCGACCTCGGTGCGCTGCGCGACTACATCGACTGGATGCCCTTTTTCAACGCGTGGGAATTCCACGGCAAGTTCCCGCAGATCCTCGAGGACAAGACCGTCGGCGAGGCCGCTTCGGCATTGTTCGACGACGCGACGGCGATGCTCGAGCGCATCATCGACGAGAAATGGCTGACGGCTCGTGCCGTCGTCGGTTTTCACCCGGCCAATGCGGACGCACACGACGACGTGCTCGTGTATGCAAACGAGGAACGCGCGGACGTCCTGCACCGGCTCGTGCACCTCAGGCAGCAACGGGCGAAGCCCGACGGGCAGCCGCAGTCCTGCCTGGCCGATTTCGTAGCGCCGGCCGGCAACGGTCTGGCCGACTACATCGGCGCGTTTGCCGTGACCGCCGGTATCGGCATCGACGAGCACGTCGAGCGCTTCGAAAAGGGGCATGACGATTACAGCGCCATCGTGCTCAAGGCACTCGCGGATCGCCTTGCCGAGGCGCTGGCCGAGTACATGCACGAGCGCACGCGTCGGGAATTCTGGCGCTACGACGCCGACGAAGACCTCAGCAACGAGGAACTCATCGCCGAAGCGTATCGCGGTATCCGCCCGGCGCCCGGCTATCCGGCGTGTCCCGACCACACCGAAAAAGCCAAACTCTGGAAATTGCTCGACGTCGAGTCGGCCATCGGCCTCAGGCTGACCGACAGCTACGCGATGTACCCCACGGCGGCGGTCAGCGGTTTCTATTTCGCCCACCCCGACGCAAGGTATTTCGCCGTCGGCCAGATCGGCCGGGACCAGGTCGAATCCTATGCCGAACGCAAGGGGTTCAGCGTGGCCGATGCCGAGAAATGGCTGGCGCCCAATCTCGGCTACGACCCGAGCGCGGCCAGCGCGGCCTGATGGCCACCGACATCGTCATTCGCACCGGCCTGGACCGGCTGCGTTATGCGTTGCTGTTCGAAGGGCTACTCATCGTGTTGTTCGCACTCGCGATAGCCGGCCTGTTCGATCGCGCAATCGCCGACATGGGTATCTTCTCGGTCGCGTTGAGCCTGATCGCGCTGGCGGTGAATTTCGCCTACAACTACGCCTTCGACCGATTCGACGTCAGCCGCGGGCGGGTGCCCACGGAACGATCGAGCGGCTGGCGCATTGCCCATGCGGCCGGTTTCGAGTTCAGTCTCATCGTCGTGAACCTGCCTGTCATCATGTGGTGGATGAACTGGCATTGGTGGCAGGCGATCGCGCTCGACATCGTCGTCGCGCTGTTCGCGGTGGTCTACACGTACTTCTTCACGCTCGCTTACGACAGGGTCTTCCCGGTGGAGCAGCCGGGCACCACGACAAGCGCCGTCCCCTGATACAGGGAACGGCGCCCTGGCCTCGGGTTGACTAGCCGGCTTCCGGGTGGTGTTTGGCGTGTCGCCGGAGTTCCTTCGCTTCTTCGCGGATGTGCTGCAGGTCGCGGACCATCTCGCTCCAGCCGTACCAGAGCGCATAGTCGGGATTGGCGTGGAACGCGCCCTGGAACGCACGCATGCGATGCTTGAGATGCATCTCGAACAGGCGTTGTTCGATCGTCGTGGGCGCATCGTGGAACGTGAGGAGGTCCGGGAAGGCGTGCGCGTACGTCTCGGGCTTGTCGAGCACCCCGTCCTCGTACAGTGATGCGATCTCGCGAATCGCCTCGGCGAGCAGATGGTCCGCTTCGCGGATCAGGTCGTCGGCCTTGCCGAGTTCGGCGCGCGCGAAATTGCCCGAGTGGCAGTCTTCGCAGACCGCGATCATCTTGTTGCGTTCGCGATCGAAGTCCTCCTGAGTCAGGCGCGCCACATCGGCCGCCTTGACGACGTCGAGCCGCGCCGTCGGGTTGCCCTCCGGATCGAGGACGCCGAGCGCCTGCAGGATCGTGACCTGGTCGGCCTTCCATTGTTCGTCGTCAGGTAGCGGCAGGCGCACGGCGAGGAAGCCCCAGGCCGTGCGCACTTCGTGGTCGCCGTCGACCATGTGGCAATCCTGGCAGGTCGGCGCCGGCGTCGTGTCGGGCAGCGTGCCGTTTTGCGCGAGCAGGTAACGGACGCCGTGCTTCGACGCCGACCACATTTCCCACTGCGGATGGTCGAAGCCCATGTGGCAGGTCTGGCACGCCTGCGGCTGCCGTGCCTCGACGACCGAGAACGTGTGCCGCGTATGGCACGCGTCGCAGGACGCGTGGCCGAACATGCTGCCTTCGGCCTTGAGTTGTTCGATCGTCTCCTCGTCTTTCAGGCCGAGCTTGTGGCAGCCGCCGCAGCCCTTCATGCCGTGTGACAACGACATCGGCAGGGCGTGCGTGGTCGGCATCGCCTCGACGGCCGCCCAGGCGAGAGCATGTTTGCCCTTCGAAAACTGCTCGAAGCGTTCTTCGTGACACCTGGCACAGGTCTCGGCGGTCACGGTACGCAGCTTGTTGACGTCGTCCGCCGACGTGTGCCGTCCCTTGTGGCAATCCTTGCACGACACGTCCTCGGTGTGGTGCCGGCTGATCTGCCAGTCATTGACAATGTTGCGGGTTTCGTCCCGGTGACAATCGACGCAATCGTCGGCGACGACGAGCGGGCTGGCGAGCACGAGAACGGCCGCGATGGCAGCGGCACGCAGGGCAGAGAACATGGCACGACTCCCGTTTGTTGGCATTGTACGGCGTCCTCCCGGATTCTAGGCGCAGCCCGGTAACCGGGCAACGACGATTCGGATACTACCTACGCGTGTATGATGGCACTTCGCTGGCAAGACGGTGGATGGCATGAACTGGGAAGCCATAGGCGCAATCGGAGAAGTGGTCGGCGCGGTCGCGGTCGTCGTGACGCTGCTGTATGTCGCGCGGCAGATTCACCAGGCGAATGCGCAGACCCAGGCCAGGGCCCGGTATTCGTTCATCGAAGCCTACGGCGAGATGAACGTCTCGATCAGCACCAACCGGGAAGTCGCTTCCGTATTCCGTCGCGGCTTCTCCGGCGACGATCTCGACGACGACGAGCGCATGCAGTTCTTCGCGCTGATCGGCCAATTCCTCAATACATGGAGTGTCCTGTTCGACCTGCACGAGGACGGTTTGCTGCCCGAAAACCAGTGGACGATGGTGCGCAAGGACATCATCGCGATGATCAACGAGCCGGGCGGCAGGGCTTTCTGGGAAGACGTCGGGCGAGCAGGCGTCCACGCCGCTTTCCGCGATGCCGTGGACGAGGTGCTCGCGAGTGGCGAATCCTCTTACAAGATGCGCTAGCGTAATACCCTTGCTTGCCTCGCCGTGGGTCGCGGCCGCGGAGGCCGATGCGCGCTTGCTGTTCGCAAGGCAGCTCGATGCGGCGTGCGAGGTCGGGGTATTCGACGGCAACGGTGACGTCCGGTCGGTCGAGTTCGAAACGCAAGCCTGTCCGGCCGCGTTACTCGTCGATGCGGATCGCGAAGCGGCTTTTGCGCTAATCGACGAGGACGTGGTTGCATTCGAACTCGACGGCGAGTTCAGCGCATCGTTCGCCGCGCCGGCGCCGAACCTGGATCTTGCCGCCTACCTCGACCGGGAGCTCGAGAAACCCCATCCGTCCGTCATCGAGGAGCTGAGCTCGCTCGAAATGCGGGTCCGCGCCGCGGGCCGCGTCGCCGACGGCTCGCTTGCGCTGCATGCGGCGCTCGATCTGCCGTTCGGCGGCAGCCTCGATTACCTCTTCGTTCATGCAGACGGACGGTGGTCTATTGTCGATTCGTCGGGCTGCGGCAACTGGGAGCTCGACTGCGGTTTTCGGCAACTCCAAGGGACGTCGTCGGATATCTGGTCGTGGGCGGAGGAGAAACTCGTCTGGCATCCGGCGATCGCGCGAAACCCCTACCTGCAAAGCGACGCGGGCGATTTTCCGGGCCGGCTCGAGCGGCGCTTCGATATCGACGGCACGCGTGTCGTGATGGACGTGTCGACATTCGAGAGCGCACATTACGACACGGTGTACACGGGCGCACTGGTGCTGCGCTGGGGCGACGGACGCGAACTGGTCATCTGCGACGAACAATGCCACGCGACGATCGGCGGTCGATGGGTGCTGGCGCAGCGCTTCTGGGGCGGCACGCTCGAGCTCTTCGACATGGTGACGGGCGAATCGGCGCTCGGCGTACTCGGGCAGGCCGTCTGGGTCGACCGGCCACGGGTCGACTATCGCGAAGCTCGCGAGGAACTCGTGTCGGCCTACCGGTCGGGCGACTACGCGGTCATGGTCGAAGCCTCAGTGAAAGCACTGCGCGCCCGCCTCGAGTACCCGGGGGGTCTGTTCAATCTTGCTCTCGCGCACGCAGTGAATGACGAGCCGCAGCGCGCACTCGATACGTTGAACCGGCTGCTGGAGCTGGGTGCGGATTACGGCGTCGCCGACATGGACGAGTTCGCGGACGTGCGCCGGCTCGACGGGTGGCCGGACTACGCCGCCGGTGTGGACGCGCTCAACGAGCCGGTCGGCGATGCGAAGACCGTCCTGCAACTCGACGACGGCCGCTTCGTTCCCGAAGGGATCGCCGTCGATCCGTCCGGTGCGATCTATCTCGGCAGCATCCGTAAAGGCCAATTGACGCGTACGCTGGGCGAAACCGAGGTTCTCAGCGATCGGCAGGGGCACTGGAGCGTCTTCGGCATTCGCATCGCCAACGATCGCAGTCTCTGGTTCGCGAGTGCAGCCGTGCCGCAGTTCGACGACGCCGGCGAAGACGCCGGCAAGACGGGCCTGTTTCGCTTCGACCCGAAGCTCGACCGAATTACGGAAGCCGCCGTTCTGCCACAGTACGAGGGCGAGCAGGTGCTCGGCGACCTGGTCCTTGCCTACAACAATTACATCTACACGACCGACAGCCTGACCGGCGGCGTGTATCGGTACGGCATCGGCTCGGGCGAATACGCCGAAATCGTGGCCCGCGGCCGGCTTGCCTCGCCGCAGGGCCTTGCGCTCTCGGAGAACCAGCAGGTCCTGTACGTCGCGGACTACGTCGGCGGGCTCTATCGCATTCCGCTGGGCGAAGGCCGGCTGCAGAAGATCGTCAACCGGAGCGGCCGAACCGACTACGGCATCGACGGCCTGTATCGCTACGAGGACGAGCTGATCGCGATCCAGAACGGCGTGCGCCCGCATCGCGTCGTCGCGTTCAGGCTCGGTCCCGACGGACTGACGATCACCGGCGCGCGAACGATTGCGTCCAACCTGCCCGAATTCGACGAGCCGACGCTGGGCGCGGTGCGCGGCGATCACCTGTATTTCGTCGCCAACAGCCACTGGAACCGCTTCGACCGCGAAAACCGGCTGCCGGACGGGCTTTCCGGACCGATCGTTCTGGCGATATCGCTCGGTCACGACTGAGGGCTTGACATCCAGAATCAGAACGACTATTCTGGTTTGTATGAACAGAGCACGCGCATTCGATCCGGCGACCGCCCTCGGGCAGGTCGTGGACCTGTTTGCCTCCAAGGGCTATTCCGAAACCTCGATGGAGGACATCGTGCAGACCACGGGCGTCAGCCGTTACGGGCTGTACGGCACGTTCGGCAACAAGCGCGAGCTGTTCGAGCAGGCCCTGGAACAGTACGCCGAAGGCATGGGCAAGCGCTCCTTCCTGAGGCTCCTCGAGCCCGGCGCGTCGCTGCGGCACATCCGGGCCATCTTCGAAGAGCGTGTCGCAGACATGACCCACGATGAAGCCTCCAAGGGTTGCCTGTTCATCCACACGGCCATGGAACTGGCGCCCCAGGACGACGAACTGCGTGGCGTGCTGCAGCGCTTCATGAAGCGCATGTCCAAGGCGTTCGCGATCGGGCTCGACTCGGCCAAGGGGCGGGGCGAGGTCGCGGCCCACGTCGACGTGGATGCGGCCGGTGAGCTGCTGACGAGCACGATGTTCGGGCTGGCCGTGCTGGGGCGCGCCGGCTTCCCGAAAAAGACGCTCGATGCGATCGTGGAGAATACGCTGGGGGCGCTGCAGGCCTGACATTTTTTTGACAAAATCAGAACCGTTGTTCTGATACGAGCGGGCATCCGGAGATGCCATTTTTTTGAACCAAAACAGAATAACTATTCTGATATGTGAAACAAGGAGAAGACCATGAATCGCAAAGCTATCGTGTCCCTGACCCTGATCGTCCTGTTTGCCGCCGATATCGTTTTTGCGTCGCCGACCTTTGCCGACACGGCGCCGCCCAGCAGCGTCGAAACCTGTGTCGCCGAAGTGGCGAATAACGCCGACTACACTAA
>JBFJQO010000049.1:0-10669 GCA_041616535.1 Woeseiaceae bacterium
CCGGCGCTCGGCGACCTGATCGGCGATCTGCGCGAGCTGCGTGGGGTCGAGGAAATCGCGCTGACGACGAACGGCATCCTGCTGGCTCAGCACGCGGCCGAACTGAAAGCCGCCGGCCTCGATCGCGTGACCGTCAGCCTCGATGCGGTCGACAAGAAGATATTCCGCGAAATGAGCGGCGGCCGCGGCGGGCTCGGCCGTGTTCTCGACGGTATCAATGCGGCGCTCGAAGCGGATCTGAAGCCCGTGAAGATCAACACGGTCGTGCAGCGGGGGGTCAACGACGACGTCGTGCCGGAATTGCTGGAGCGGTTTCGCGGCACCGACGTGATCGTGCGCCTCATCGAGTACATGGACGTCGGCAACATCAACCACTGGAGCGAGGCCGATACCGTGTCCTCCGCGGAGCTGCGCAAACGAATCAACCAGCGCTGGCCGCTTCGTGCCGTGCGCAGCAACTACGACGGCGAGGTTGCGATGCGTTACGTCTACGAGGATGGAGCCGGCGAGATCGGGTTCATCTCCTCGGTGACCGAGCCTTTCTGCGGCAGCTGCCATCGTGCGCGGCTGTCGTCCGACGGTCGCCTGTTTACGTGCCTGTTCGCGACGTCCGGCACGGACCTGCGGGAGCCCCTGCGGGCCGGGGCCAGCGACGAAGAACTGGCCGGCATCATTCGCCGGATCTGGACGCGACGCCGTGACCGCTACAGCGAGCAGCGTGCCGGGTTGATCCAAAACGGCCGCGAAATCCACAAGATGGAGATGTACTACATCGGGGGTTGAGCGCCAATTCATGAGGGGGTCCTGATATGAGTGCTTTACGAAGAAGCTGGTTGCCGGCGGCCGCAGTGATCTGCCTGTCCGCGCCGGCTGCCGCGGACGAACTGAAAGCCACCGCAGAGATCAAGGGTTGCACGGATACGAGTATCTCCGGTGTCGCGACGCTGATCGAGAAGACCAGCGACGAGGGCATCAAGGAAGTGATCGTGAAGATGCAGGTGAAGGGACTCACGGATGGCAAGCATGCCGTGCACATTCACGAGGTCGGCGCCTGCGAGCCCTGCGGAGCTGCCAAGGGCCATCATGATCCCGGGCCTTTCGGTGTGTCGAGGCCCGACAGCGCCGGTGACGATGTACCGGCTGCCGACATCAACCATCCCTATCACATGGGCGACCTGGTCAACCTCGAAGTGCGTAACGGGACGGGCAAGATGAAGCACACGACGAGTCGCATCACCCTGTCGCCGGGCCGGTTGAGTATTCTCGACGACGATGGCAGCGCGTTCATCATTCACACGAACCCCGACACTTACTGCGACGAGGAGGCCGACCTCAAAAAGGGTTGCGCCGGCGGTTCACGGGATGCCTGTGGCGTCATTCGTGTCAAGAAGGACAGGGGCTGAACGGACTCTTGCGGCACACTGCAAGCGGATGACTGCCGTCCTGCCATGGCGACGCGCATGACGTCGACGGACGATCGCTACCATCGTCAGGTGCTGCTGAGCGGCATCGGCGAGGCCGGGCAACGGCGCCTGAGCGGGTCGACCGTGCTGCTTCTGGGCTGCGGTGCGCTGGGCAGCGTCGTCGCCGACCTGCTGTCGCGTGCCGGCGTCGGTCACCTCGTGATCGTGGATCGCGACATCGTCGAAGAGACCAACCTGCAACGGCAGCTGCTGTTCGATGAGCGGGATGTCGCCGAGGGCCTGCCCAAGGCCGTGGCAGCGAAACGCCGCATCGGCGCAACCAACTCGAGCGTGCGCGTAACCGCCATCGTCGACAACATCGACCACACGAACATTGCCCGTTACGCAGACGGCGTGGACCTGCTGGTCGACGGGCTCGACAATTTCGAGACCCGATACCTGGCCAACGATTACGCAGTGAGTCGAGGTGTACCGTACGTGTACGGAGGTGCCGTCGGATCGGTCGGCATGGCGTTTCCGGTGTTGCCTCACCATGCCGGCGAGGCGCCGTGGAAATCCGCGAACGGTCCGGATTACTCGACGCCGTGCTTCCGGTGCCTGTTCGCCGAGGCGCCGCCACCGGGCACGACGGCGACGTGCGACACGACCGGCGTCCTCGGGTCACTGATCACGATCATCGCCGGTTTCCAGGTGAGCGAGGCGCTCAAGATCCTGACCCGGAACTTCGACAAGGTGAACCGCAGGATGCTGCACGTCGACGTGTGGGCCAACGAGATCCAGCAGCTGGACGTTTCGGCTGCCCGGGACAACGCCGACTGCCCATGCTGTAAACGCGGCCGCTTCGACTTCCTCGACGGGACGGCGGGCTCGGCGGCCGCCGTGCTGTGCGGCCGTGATGCGGTGCAGCTCAGGCCGCGGCAGGAATCCGCCACGCTCGACTTTGCGCCGCTCACCGCGCGGCTGGCGCGGCACGCGACGGTGACGTCCAATGAATTCCTGCTGCGGGCCCGGCTGACGGACAGCAACCAGCCATACGAGATCACCCTGTTTCCGAACGGGCGCGCAATCATCAAGGGAACGCAGGAGACGGACATCGCTCGTGGCATCTATTCGAAATACATCGGCATCTGACAGGAGTTGCCAATCATGAGCGACAAACTCGCAGAACGACGTTGCAAGCCCTGCGAAGGCGGCGTCGAGCCGTTGACGATCGAGCAGAGCCGGGAACTGCTGGCTGCGCTGCATGACGACTGGTCGCTCAGCGGCGACGGCCGCGAGATCTCGCGCACGTTCCGGTTTCCTCGGTACGGCCGCACACTGGCGTTTACGAACGCGGTGGCATGGATCGCAATCACCGAAGATCATCACCCGGTTCTGACCGTCAGCTACGGGAGTTGCACGGTGAGTTTCACCACGCACGCGATCAATGGACTGTCCGACAACGATTTCATCTGTGCGGCCAAGATCGACCGGGTGGCGGAGTCGAGCGTCGCTTGATCGGCATTGAGGACATCCGGGCAGCCGCGAAACGACTCGACGGCGTCGCGGTGCGCACGCCGCTAATCCGCAATGCCGTGCTCAACGAGCTGGCGAGCGGCACCGTCCTCATCAAGCCCGAATGCCTGCAAGTCACTGGCTCGTTCAAGATTCGCGGGGCCTACAATTTCCTGAGCCAGCTGGCGCCCGGGGAGGCCGCGGGCGGCATCGTGGCGTTTTCGTCGGGCAACCATGCGCAGGGTGTTGCGGCCGCCGGTTCGATGCTCGGCATCCGTACGGCAATCGTCATGCCCGAAGATGCGCCGCGCGCCAAGCTCGAGAACACGCGGCGACTCGGCGGGGAGGTCATCACCTACGACCGCTACACGGGCGATCGCGAGACGATCGCGCGCGAGATCGCCGCGGAGCGCGGCGCGGTCGTCGTGCCGTCGTACGATCACGACCACATCATCGCGGGGCAGGGGACCGTGGGGCTCGAAATCGCGGAGCAGTGCGCCGCGGAGGACCTCGTGCCCGACCAGGTGCTCGTCAATTGCGGCGGCGGCGGCCTGATCGCAGGCAGCGCGACCGCACTGCGCAGCAGCTTCCCGTCGGTTGCCGTGTACCCGGTCGAGCCGGAGGACTTCGACGATACGGCACGGTCGCTCGAGTCCGGGCAGCGCGAGTACATCGACGCCGCCGCGCGTTCGATCTGCGACGCGCTGCAGGCGCATTCGC
Source organism: Woeseiaceae bacterium (assembly GCA_041616535.1). GTDB lineage: Bacteria > Pseudomonadota > Gammaproteobacteria > Steroidobacterales > Woeseiaceae > UBA1847. The sequence continues at coordinate 3,639 of JBFJQO010000049.1, forward strand.
CGGGAGAGCTCACGTTCGAGATCAACCGGCGATTACTCGGCAGGGGACTGACCGTCAGCGATGCAGAGGTCCGCGAGGCGATGCGCTTCGCCTTCGCCAACCTGAAGATGGTCGTGGAGCCGGGCGGAGCAGCGGCACTGGCGGCGGTGCTGTCGAGGAAGATCCGGACGGCCGGCAAGACGACGGTCGTCGTGATCAGCGGCGGCAACGTGGACCGTGAGCTGTTCGCAGAAATCCAGCGGGAGGGCTCAGGCTGAGCCGAATTGCGGTCGCCGCAGCATCGAGTGGCGCGGTTGCGCCGGGTCTTTGGACGAGGCAGCCGACGATGCGTCGCGGCGACGCTCTTTCCAGCCGTCGAGCCACGTGACGATCTTTTCCATCTGCTCGACGTCGGTCTTGACGCGCGACGGCTGCATTTCGCACAGGCCGATGCCGTGCTCGGCGGCATGGACGAAATTCTGGCTGTCGCGCAGGACCGCGATGATCGGAATACCGAGCGAGTCGAGGAAGCGCATGAGCTTGCCGAAGCTCTTCGTATTCTTGCGCGTGCGGTTGGCCACGACGGCGAGCTTGCCGTCGCGCCGGTCGACCTTGGCGACGAGCAGCAGGTCGGCGATGCACCGCGACGCGGCGTGAATGTCCATCGATGAGGGCAGCACGGGCACGAGGATCGTCGTCGAATCGCGCGTGAGTTCGCGCAGGTCGTCGTGACTGACGCTCGCGGGCGAGTCCACGAGCAGGTTGACGGTTTCGTTGGGGACCCGGAGCTGCCAGCTGCGGGTCGCCTGCATCGATTTCTTGTAGGCCGCTATGCCGTGGATCGTCGGCAGGTCGGCCGGCCGGCGCCCGAGCCAGGCCATGGTCGAGCTCTGTGGGTCGTAATCCATGATGGCCGGCGTCGGGCCGCGTTGTGCATAACAGGCCGCCAGGTTCGTGGCCAGCGTCGACTTGCCGCAACCCCCCTTCGGGTTGAGGATCAGGATCCTGTTCAGGTTGTCGTATCGTGGCGTTGTCAGCATGTTGCGCATGGAATTACAGGTACTTAGCAGACAATCTGGCGAAAAAGCGGCGGCAAGTCCTTGAGCCAGTTCACATAATACAGCGAAATTTCCGAGGAATCGCTACTCCGGGCCTTCTTCGGGGCACAGGGAGGCATCGCCGCGACGGCGATGCGTTCAATCGGGTCGGCGGTCTCAGCTGGCCGAGTTGGCGAACTCGTCCCAGGTCATCTCGAGGGTCTCGTCGACGGTGCCGTCGCCGTTCGTGTCGATTTCGATGCGAACGTTCTGGTCATCGACGGCGACGAGCCGCACCGAAGAGGCGTCGCCGCGCACGAGAAGACTGCCGCTTTGGGGGTAGTTCTCGCCGAGACCGACGAACTCGGGGTCGGTCCCGTAAGTGACGTCCCCCGGCAGTTGCGTGCTGTTCAGCGTGCCCGATGCGGCCAGCGTGTACTCGGCCGGAACCTGGTTGCCGTCGAAGGTCTGGCTGGACACGTAATTCCGCAGGGTCTCGGAACTCGCATTGGCGTCCATCGTCAGGCTCGTGCCCGAGACACCCGCAGAGACGAACGGCGCCTGCTGTGTATCCAGCGTGACCCTGGCATCGCCATTGCCCGTGACCGTGTCGGCCGCCGTGACCACCTGCAGGTTCGTGATGACGGCATCCATCGCGAGCATGTACAGCGGGGGGTCCAGCGTGCCCGAGAAGTCGACGACGGTCAGGTCGATGACGCCGTCGATGACCTCGCCGAGGCCCTGGTCACACATATCGTAGTCGACGCGGAACGTGTCGCCCGGCGTCAGCGTGCCGAGCGCCGCAATGTCGCCGGACAACGTGATCGTTCCGAAGCTGGGGTCGGGACCACAGTTTTCCGGGTCCAGTGCGAACGGCACGTAGCTGATCACATTGAGAATCAGGCCGCTTGCCTCGCGGGCGTGGGTCGCGGTCTGGAGTCCGCCCGGCGCGCTCGCCGAGAACCCGGCGCCGCCGCCGATGCCGGCGAGGTCGCTGCTGTCGATCGCGGCGTTGTACGACGCCCTGGCCGTGGCCACCGCGTTGCTGTTGTCGATCTTGAATGACGCGGACGGCGGGGTTCCGCCGTTGCTGAACGGGTCGCCACTGCCGCCGCCGCAGGCCGCTATGGCAAGGCTGATGCCGAGAACGCTGAGTCGTGCCCAATTCATGAGGTAACCCCCCTAAAATTCAACGATTTCCAACGGACCAGTGTACCCGCTGGCGCGGCCGCTACCGTGACCGCCCTCACAAAAGACGGGCGGCGATTATGTCCGGTTGCGGTGCGTGCGCAAAAAACCGCTGGCCTCGCGCAGCCAATCGCAGGTGTCGCACTCGCAGTAGCATTCGTGCCGCGTATCGGCGGCCAGTTGGCCGCGGACATAGGCGGCGGCCGTCTGCACCGCGGCCACGAGGTCCGGCAGTGGCGTCTGCACCGACGGTTCGGTGCGGTTCCGGGTCAGCCAGCAACAGGCCTCGCCGAACCGGCATTCCATGCAGATGGCGTCCCCGTCGCCGAAGTGGCCCTGCAGATGGCAGTTCGTGAAGTCGACCTCGCGTTCGATCAGCCAGCGCGGGTATTCGAGCAGGGTCACGAGGTATCCCGTGATCGTCCTGGTGTTCGCCCCGGTCAGCGTGGTCATGTCGGATTGTCCGTCTAGAACATCTCGCTCGGGTCAAGGGTATCATGCGCGGGCTTCTCGCGGCTCTTGATCCAGTCGCCCGTGATCATGTTGTCGTAGCTGAGGCCCGGACCGACCATCGGGTAGACGCCGGCGTCGCGATCGATGATGACCTCGAGGAATGCCGGGCCGTCGAACTCGATGAATTCGCGGATGACGCGCGGCAAGTCCTCTTTCTTTTCGAGCCGTTTCGCGAATTTGAAACCGTCGGCCTCGGCGGCCTTGACAAAGTCCTTGCTGTGCAGCGACTTGTCGCTGCCCGACATGCGTCCCTCGAAATACAGGTGTTGCCACTGCCGCACCATGCCGTCACCGAAATTGTTGAGCACGATGACCTTGATGGGCGTGTCGTAGGTCGTCGCGGTCTCGAGTTCGCCGATATTCATGCGAATACTGCCGTCGCCGTCGATATCGACCACGGTGCGGTCGGGACGCGCGAACTGCGCGCCGATCGCTGCCGGCAGACCGAAGCCCATCGTGCCCATGCTGCCCGACGTCAGCCACAACCGCGGTTCGCTGAAGTCGAAATACTGGGCCGCCCACATCTGGTGCTGGCCAACGCCGGTCGAGATGATCGCGTTCCCCTTCGTGTGCTTGTTGATCTCCTCGATCACGGCGTAAGGCTGGATTTGTTCCGAATTACGGTCGTAGTTCAGGCAGTACTCTTTCTTGAGGTGCGCGATCTCCTCGTGCCATTTCGCATAGTCCTTCCCGAACCCGATGCGCCGCCCGTAGGCGAGCATGTCGGTCAGGTCGCGCTCGAGCATGCCCACGTGATGCCAGTTGGCGCGCTTGACCTTGCCGATCTCGGCGAAATCGACGTCGAAATGGGCGATGTTCTTGGCGCGCGGGGCGAACTGGCCCGGGTTGCCGGCGACGCGGTCGTCGAAGCGTGCGCCGATCGCGATCAGGAAATCGCAGTCCTCGACCGCGTAGTTGGCCGACGCGATGCCGTGCATGCCGAGCATGTGCAGCGCGAGCGGGTGTGTCGTATCGCTGGCGCCGAGCGCCATCAGCGTCGTCGTGACCGGGATGCCGTACTCGCTGGCGAGCCGGCGCATCGCTTTCGTGGCATTGGCATTGATGACGCCGCCGCCGGCGTAGATCAGCGGCCGTTCGGACTCCGACAACAGCGTGAAGAAGCGCTCGCAGGCCTCGTCGCCGAGCTTGTTGCTCTCGACCTTGGCAAGGCGACGCCGGTAGCCGTGCAGCGGCAGCGTGCCCGATCCCTGGAACGGCCCCGACCAGTTCTGGATGTCCTTCGGAATGTCGACGACGACAGGACCCGGGCGGCCGGTGCGCGCCAGCTCGAAGGCACTGCGCACGGTTTCTTCGAGCTTGTCGGCGTCGGTGACGAGGAACACGTGCTTTGCCACGGCGCCCATGATTGCCGACACCGGTGCTTCCTGGAACGCATCGGTGCCGATCGCGGCCAGCGGAACCTGGCCGCAGATGACGACCATCGGCACCGAGTCGGCCATGCTGTCGCGCACGGGCGTGACCGTGTTGGTCGCGCCGGGGCCGGACGTGACCATGACGACGCCAACCTCGCCACTGGCTCGCGCGTACCCGGCGGCCATGAATCCGGCGCCTTGCTCGTTGGCCGGAACGACGAGCTGCATGGGAGCTTCCGTATCCGGCTGCGCATGGTGGTCGTTGTAACGGAAGACCGCATCGTAGATCGGCAGGATGGCGCCGCCTGAATAACCGAAGATCGTGTCGACCCCTTCATCGGCGAGGACCTGCACCACGGTATCGGCCCCGGAGAGCGTCTCGCCGGCGAGCGGATGCGGTGTCGTCGTGCGTTTTGCGGCCCGGTCGGTCATGTCACGCGATAAGTTACGGATTTTTCGCGAGTGTTTACTAATTCGGAGTGCATTGCAATACTCCAAAATGTGGGACAACATCCGGCTTCGATCACCGCTAAAGGTTTCATTTGTAATTCACCATGCGACACGCAATTTCAGTCCTCCTGCAGAACGAGGTTGGCGCGCTGACACGCCTGACCGGCATGTTCTCGACCCGCGGCTACAACATCGAAACGCTCAACGTGGCGCCGACGTACGATCCGCGAGTATCACGCGTCACGCTGGTCGTGGCCGGGTCGGACGCTGCAATTGCACAATTGAACGCCCAGTTGGCCAAGCTCGTTGACGTCGTCAACATCCATGACATGACGCTCGGCGAGCATTTCGAGCGCGAACTCGCCCTCGTTAAGGTCAAGCTCGGCACGGGCGGCCTCGCCAAGGCGCTCACGGTCGCGAAGCGATTCGACGCCGAGATGCTCGACGAGGACGCGAAGAGTTGCACGATGCAGCTGACGGGCAGCGTGGCTGAAATCGACGAGTTCGTGAACGAGGCGGCCAAGGTCGGTGAGATCTCGGCCGTCGCTCGCAGCGGTACGGTTGCCGTGTCCAAAGGTGAAGTCACGCTGACGTCGTTCGAACGGCAACACCTGCTCGTCGGCTGAGCGTGGACGCCTTGGCGTTATCCGCTCACCGGCGACTCGTCGTCAAGGTCGGTTCGTCGCTGCTCGTGGACGACAGCGGTCGTCTCGACCGGCGCTGGCTCGAGACGCTGGCCGACGATATCGCCGACTTGCATCGCGACCGCCACGAAGTCCTGATCGTGTCGTCGGGCGCAATCGCGATCGGCAGCTCGGTCCTCGGCATCAACACGCGACGCGCGCGCCTCGAGGACCTGCAGGCCGCGGCCGCGGCGGGGCAGGTGCAGCTCGTGCATGCCTACCAGGAGATCCTCGGGGCCCACGGCATCGTCGCCGCCCAGGTGCTGCTGACGCCCGAGGACACCGAGAACCGGCGTCGCTTCCTGAATGCGCGCGGCACGCTGGCGAAACTGCTCGAGCGCTCGGTCGTGCCGATCATCAACGAGAACGACACCGTGGCGACCGAAGAGATTCGTTACGGCGACAACGACCGGCTGGCCGCGCGGGTGGCGCAGCTCGTCATGGCCGATGCGCTGGTCCTGTTGTCCGACGTCGACGGGTTCTACACGGCGGACCCGGGCAAGGACCCGACGGCGACGCACATCCCCGAAGTCGCGAAGATCACAAGCGAGATGCAGGCGATGGCCGGGGAGACACGCTCCGACGTCGGTAGCGGCGGTATGGCGACCAAGGTGCAGGCCGCGCGCATCGCGACGCATGCCGGTTGCTCGACGATCATCGCCAGCGGGAAGATCGACCACCCCCTGAAGGCGCTGTCGACGGGCGCGCGCTGCACGGTGTTCCGCGCCGAGGGCACACCCGCTGCGGCGCGCAAGCAATGGCTGGCGGGCGCCCTCGAAGTGCGCGGCGAACTCATCGTCGACGACGGCGCCGTCGCCGCACTGCGCAACGGCAACAGCCTGCTGCCCGTCGGTGTCGTCGGCGTCAGCGGCAATTTCCGGCGTGGCGACGTCGTCAGCATCAGCGGCCCCGACGGCAGCGAACTCGGCCGCGGGCTGGCGGAATACTCGGATCACGAGGCGAACCGGCTGACCGGTTGCCAGTCCGAACAGATTGAGGAGAGACTCGGCTATCGCGGGCGCGCCGTCATGGTGCACCGTGACGACCTGGTGCTATTCGAACATGACAGCAGATAAGAACAGCGCCGACATCGCCGCGACGATGACCGGCCTCGGCGTTGCCGCGCGTGCGGCGGCGACGCTGCTCGCAACGACGTCGGCCGCGCAGCGCAACGCCGCGCTGGCTGCCGCGGCGGCGGCCATCCACGCCGACGCTGCCGCGATCGCCACCGCGAACGCGCGTGACATGGGTGCCGCGGCCGAACGCGGCCTGAGCGGCGCGATGCTCGATCGCCTGATGCTCGATGAATCGCGCATCGAAGCGATGGCCGCCGGCATCGAAACGATCATCGACCTGCCCGATCCGCTCGGGCGCGTGCTCGAAGAATGGGAGCGCCCGAACGGGTTGCGCATTCAGCGTGTCGCGGTGCCGCTCGGCGTCATCGGCATCATCTACGAGAGCCGCCCGAACGTGACGTCCGATGCGGCGGCCCTTTGCATCAAGTCGGGCAATGCCGTGATTCTGCGCGGCGGCTCCGAGAGTTTCCATTCGAGCACGGCAATTTACGAATGCCTGCGCCGGGGCGTCGAATCGGCCGGGCTGCCGCCGGCGGCCGTGCAGATGGTACCGACGACGGACCGCGCGGCGGTCGGCTTCCTGTTGTCGTCGATGGCCGAGTGGCTGGACGTTGTCGTACCGCGCGGCGGCAAGAACCTGATCAGGCGTGTGCAGGAAGAGGCGCGTGTCCCGGTGATCGGGCACCTCGAAGGCATTTGCCACGTCTACCTGCACGAGGCCGCCGATCCCGA
>JBFJQO010000050.1:0-10659 GCA_041616535.1 Woeseiaceae bacterium
AGACGCGGCTTGCGTTTCCGTTAGGATGCCGCCGAGCTTGCCGTCACCGGCAACGAGATCGTTCGGCCACTTGAGCCGGATACCGGTGACGCCCATGCCTTCGAGTGCGTCGATGATGCCGAGGCCGATCGCCAGCGTCAGCGCGGGCAGGTCGGGCGGCGGCGTCGCGTAGGTACAGGCCATCGACAGGCACAGACCCGAACCGGGCGGCGACACCCATGTGCGGCCGTGACGCCCGCGCCCCTGCGTCTGGTTGTCCGTCAACGCGACGCGCAGGCTGCCCGGTCGCGGCGGTGGGGCCTGCATCAGGTAGCTGTTGGTCGAGTCGATCTCGGCAAAGGTCTCAAGCACCTGCAGCCGCGCCGTGACGCGATCGGTGAGGAGCCGCCGGATCGCCGCTTCGTCAGGACGGGTCATCAGGCCCCGATGCATTCTTCGGCTTGAACAGCATGGCGCCCACGTTGCGGTTCTCGTTGCCCTCGCGCATGCGCTGGATGTTGGCGCGATGCCAGAAGATCACGAACCCGGCCATGACCGCGAGGTAGATAAAGAGCGGCTGGTCCTCGGGCAGGCGCGTGATCGCGAGCCACACCGGCAATGCGGTTGCCGCCGTCATCGTTGCGAGCCCGACGTAGCCCGTGGTGGCGAGCATCACTCCCCACACCAGCAGGACGGCGACGATGAGCTTGGGCGCGAGGATCACGAGCGTGCCGATCAGCGTCGCCGCACCCTTGCCCCCCTTGAAGCCATAGTAGATGGGCCAGACGTGGCCGAACACGGCGGCGGCCGCGCATGCGATCGTGAGCCACGCGCGCGAGATCGCGGGGTCGGCCGGCACGAACGGCAGGTCGAGGCCCGGCACGACGCCGGCGCCGACGATGCCCTTGCCGATATCGATGATGACGACGCCCAGCGCGAACCCGAAGCCCTGCGTGCGCAGCGCGTTGGTGCCGCCCGCGTTGCCGCTGCCCATCGTGCGAATGTCCACGCCGCCGGCCAGCTTGCCGACGATCATCGCCCCCATCAGCGAGCCGATGAAATAACTGATCAGAAACTTGACGCCGAGCTCCAACATCGCGGCTTCCATTTTGCGGGACGACTGCGGCGCATTGTAGCATCGGCCAATGTCCGCCGATGCCGTCCACCTGTTCCTGAACCCGACCGCGGGCCGCGGCCGTGCCGGCCGCCGCCAGGCGCGTATTTGCGAGCTGTTGCAGCGCGACGAATTTGCCCTAAACGTGCACCGCAGCCGCGCCGTCGGCGATCTCGAACAGCGGGTCTTCGACTGCGTGAGTGCGGGCGGGCGACGCATCGTCGTGGCCGGCGGCGACGGCAGCGTCCACGAGGCCGTCAACGGCATCCTGCGCGCATCTAGCGAGGCTGCGCTTGGCGTCATCCCGTCCGGCACCGGCAACGATTTCGCCAAGGCTGCCGGCATCCCGCTCGACTGGCAACACGCGACGACGTTGCTGGCCGAACGCATCGCCACCGGCGCGCACCCCCGCGGTATCGACGTCGGCCGCATGAACGGACGGTTTTTTGCCAACGGCGCGGGAGTCGGGCTCGATGCGACCGTCACGCGTATCGCGCGCTCCTATCGCGTGCCGATCGGCGACGTCGTCTACCTGCTCGCGATCTTCCGCGCCATGATCGGCGGCATCGCGACGCCCAACCTGCGCATCTCGCACGGCGACAGCTTGCGCGAAGGCCCTATCACGCTGGCCAATGTCGCCAATGGCGACTGGATCGGCGGCATGTTCAATATCGCGCCCGATGCGAAGAACGACGACGGCGAATTCGACCTGCTCGTCGTGGCACCCGTGTCGCGACCGCGCGTCCTGCAATTGCTGCCGAAGCTCATGGCCGGCACGCACATGGACGAAAAGGAAGTCACGCACGCGCGGATCCAGGGCGTGCTGATCGAGGCCGACGACGACGTCGACTGTCACCTCGACGGCGAGATGCAGCCGTTGCAGCGCCGCTTCGAGATCTCACTCCTGCCGGGCGCCCTGCGCCTGCTTTGAGGTGCTGCGCGCCCCGAGATAGATCGCGGCCAGCGCGATGACGGCGCCCACGAGTTCCTTCAGCGTCATCGGCCGCGCGAAGAACACGACGTCCCAGATGAAGCTGAGCGTGGGCTGCAACAGCAATGCAACCCCGGCCTGGGCCGCCGAGACGTGCGGCAGGCTGCTCGCGATGAACATCATGCCGAGGCTGTGCGACAACAGGCCGTAGGCGCCGAGCCACGCCGCATCGCCGAGCGTCGGCACGGCCAGGGACTCGCCTTCGACCAGCGCCGACAGGCCGAGCATCGCCGCGGACACGAGCGAGATGACCGCGATCTCGCGGCTCGGGATCCGGGTCGTCGCGGCCTGCCGCGCGCGCCGCATCGACAACAGGTAGCCGGCGTAGACGACGGCCGTCGCGAGGCCGTAGACGACGCCGAGCCGGTAGTCCTCGGGCAAGGCCGACCAGTCGAAGCCGACGATCAGCGCGAGCCCGAGCACGGCGAGCGGGATTGCGACGATCTGCGTTGCGCGCGGCGTCTCGCGCAGCACGAGGATGCCGAACGCGGTCATGATGAACACCTGGAAGTTGGCAAGCAGCGTCGACAGGCCCGGCCCGATGTACTGGATGCTGCGGTGCCAGAACCAGAGGTCGAGCGCGAAAAACAGCGCCGCACCGATCAACACGACCCAGATGCGCCGCGAGAACTGCAGGCGGCGTCCGGTCAGGAGCAGGTACAGCGTGAGCGCCGTGCCGCCGATCGCAACGCGGTAGAAGCCGCTCGTCGTCGCGGACACATCCACGAGCTTGACCCAGACCGGCGACAGGCTGATCAGCGCCGCGCCGATAAAGAGGCGCAGCACCGGGTTTGCGAGCGCCGCCATCAGTGTTTCAGCCAGTCGCTGCGCCTTCTGACCTGCTCGTCGTCGGCGTCTTCCGCGACCTCGAGGTAACACGTGTCCTCCGGCGCCCCGGCCCACTTCAGACGCAGGGTCATGAGCTCGTCGCCGCGGAACACCGTAACGTCGGAGCGGTCGCCCGGCAGGTAACGGCGCGTGCGCGTCTCCGCATCGCCCGGCCCCACGCGCAGTCCGTCGAGCGCAACGAGCTCGTCGTCAGGCGCGATACCGGCCTTTTCCGCGGGCCCGCCGTTGTGCACGGCCTGGAACACGGAGCCCGTCGCGGACTTGCCGAGCACGGCGCCCAGCCATACGGTCGGCAGTTCGCCGTCGTCCTTGGCTTTGCCGCCCTTGTCGCTGCCGCCCGCCGAGCGGCGCAGCCTGAAGTCGACACCGTGCGACTTGAGCAGCGTCTCGAGCGGCAGCTCGCCCGTGCCGCGCACGGTCGCGTCGAAGAAGTCCTCGAGGTCCAGCCCCGAGACTTCGGCCGCGACGGATTCGATGCCGTCTTCGGGCATGCCCTCGGCCGAGCCGCCCCAGCGCGCCCACGCCGCCTGCATCACGTCGTCGAGCGAAACGCGGCCGCCCGTCTCGACCCTGAGCTTGAGATCGAGCGACAGCGCGACGAGCGCGCCCTTGGCGTAGTAGCTGACGACCGCGTTGGCCGCGTTGGCGTCCTGTTTGTAGAACTTGGTCCACGCATCGAAGCTCGACTCCGCGATGCTCTGGCGGCGGCGGCCGCCGCTGCGAATCACGCGCGTGATCGTCTGGCCGAGCAGTTCGAGATAACTCGCCGGTTCGATCAGGCCGCTGCGCACCAGGGCCAGGTCGTCGTAGTAGGACGTGATGCCCTCGAACACCCACAGCAGGCTCGTGTGCGTCTCCCGCGACAGGTCGTAGGGCGAGAACGCCGCCGGCTTCATGCGCTTAACGTTCCACAGGTGGAAGTACTCGTGGCTGACCAGGCCGAGGAACGTGCGGTACTCCTCGGACACGCCCTCGTCGCCGCGTGCCGGGAGATTGTCGCGGCTGCAGATGTTGGCCGACGACCAGCGGTGCTCGAGGCCGCCGTAACCGGTCCCGGGCGCGTTCAGCAGGAACAGGTAGCGGTCGAGGTCGGCCGGCACGCCGAGCAGCGCCATGTGCTGCTCGCAGATCGTCTGCAGGTCGTGGCAGAGCCGCGCCATGTCGACGCGCGTCTGGCCGCGAATCGCGATCGCGTGCGGCACACCCATGGCGTCGAATTCGCCGATCGACAACTCGCCGATCTCGACCGGGTGGTCGATCAGCTCGGCGTAGTCGTCGGCACAATAGATGCCGAAATCGTAAGCTTCAGCGTCCTTGCGCCGCATCGACGTGGCCACGCGCCAGTGCTTGCCGAACGGTTTATCGGGCGGCCGGACGTCGGCTTCGCAGGCGTGCGTTTCCTGGCCCACCACGGCCGGGAACACGCAGGTGCCGTTGAAGAACGCGTGCGTCGGGTCGAGATGCGCGCCGCGGACGCTGTCGTCGTGCGCAAAGATCTCGAGTACGAGCGTGAGTTCGCGATCCGCCGGCGCCGCCTGCCAGCGGCTCTTGTCGAGCTTCTTCAGCGCGACGTCACGCCCGTCGCATTCTGCGCGGGCCGACACGACGTGCTTCGCGTAATCGCGGATCATGTAGCTGCCCGGGATCCACGCCGGCATCGCGAATAACTGCCCGACCGGGTCGGGTTCGGCGACGGTCAGGCGCACCTCGAACAGGTGCGCCGCCGGGTCCGCGGGAACGATCACGTAGCGATGTGGCGCAGCCATGCGTCAGTCCTCGAGCCGCGGCTCGGTCAGCTTGAGCGTCAGGCACTTGGCCGAACCGCCTGCTTTGAGGAATTCGCTCAGCTCGACTTCGTGCACGCGAAACCCGGCGAGCATCAGGCGTGCCTTCAGCGGGTCTGAGGCCTTGTTCAGGATCACGCGGTCACCGATGTTGACGGCATTGCAGGCGAAGTTCCCCGCGTCGAACGTGTCGACGATGATGCGCTTGTGCGGCGGAATGCGGCTCTCGATCGCGATGCGCGAGTCGTAGTCGAACGCCGGCGGATGGTACATGAGGAAGCCGTCCGTCAGCGGGCAGAAACACGTGTCGATGTGATAGAAGCGCGCGTCGGTGAGGCGGATCGACACGACCTCGATGTCGAAGAAATCACGGATCTCGTCGTGCGCCTCGATCTCGGTCCGGAATCCATACCCGGTCCACAGCCAGGGTCCGCCGCGATCAAGCAGGCAGTCGCCCGCGCCCTCGAAGCCGATCTTATCGTCGAGTTCATAGAGATTGAAGCCGTTGTCGCGGAACCATTGCTTGAAGTGCGGCTCCTCGGGGCGGCGCTCGTGCGGCATGAAGTGACTCGCGATGGCCTTTTCGCCGTAGACGACGCCTGCGTTCGCCGTGAACACCATGTCGGGGAGATCCGCCTGCGGCTCCATCGTCACGACCTCGGCGAATTCGGCGATCGTCTCGCGCAGCGTGCGCCACTGTTCCTTGGCGCGATCGAGACGCAGCGAGTCCTCGTGACCCGCCATCCACGGGTTGATGACGTAGTCCACCGTGAAATGGTCGGGCGGGCACATCAGAATCCTGTCCCGGGTCATCGCTGTGCTGTTCCCTCGCTCGGCAAATGGACTTCGGCCAGCATGCAACGCACGCTGCCGCCCGCCGACGATTCGATCGTGTCGATGGGTGCGCTGACGATCCGGCCGTTGGCCGCCAGCGTGGCCCGTTGTTGTTCGTTGAGTGAATCGTACGCCTGTCGGGACATCGCGAGAACCCGTTCGCCGTCCTTGTTGCGCAATTCGAGCATGTTGCCTGCGAATGCGTCGAGCTGCGCATAGCTCAGCCTGACGATGTCATGGCCCGTGCCGCGCAAGCGTGCGAGCACGGCCTCGCGCTGGTCCTCGCGCGGAATCGCCTCGGCGCAGATGACCGCGAGCTGCTCGCCGACGTTCATCAAAACATTGGTGTGGTAGATCGGCACGCCGTTGCCGTCGACGGCATCGAAGGCGACGACGTCATAATCCATGCGTTGCGCAAAATCGCCGAGCGGATCGAGGTGCGTGCGCGAGGATGTACAGGCATAAGCGATGCGATTGGCGCGGTCCAGCACCATGCTGCCGGTGCCCTCGAGATAGTGGCCGCGGTCTTCGTGGGCGCTGAGGTCGACGACCTCGCGAACCTGGCGCCCGCCCGCGGCACCGAGATAGTCGACGATGTCACGGCGACGCTCGGTGCGCCGGTTCTCGGCCTCCATCGGGTACAGCACGACCCGCCCGTCGGCGTGCATGCTGATCCAGTTGTTCGGGAAGATCGCGTCGGGGGTATGCGGTTCGGGCGTGTCGTCGATGACGATCACGTCGATGCCGGCGTCGCGCAGCGTCGCGACGAGACCGTCGAACTCGCGCAGCGCCGCCGCATGCTGCTCGGCGGGACTCGCGGACGACCGGCCCTGGAACCGGTTCGACGTCGCCGTCAACGGATTGCTCTCGAAGCCGGCCGGCCGGATCATCATTACCGTTGATGCGAGTTGCGATTCCCTGGTTCGTGTCATGGTGGCAATCCCGAATGGGTCGTGCATTATATGTCCGTGACCGGCCGAATTCGAAACGCGCTGCTGAACCCGGCCTGGGTTTGCTTTACCTGGCTGGGCCTGACCGCCGGCGTTTCTCTGCTGGCCACGCCCGTGCGCTTCAGCGCCGAGTCGATCACGCGTCCCGTCGCCCTCGACGTCGGTCGCGTCGTCTTCGCCGCCCTCAACAAGGCCGAACTGGCCGCGCTCGTGCTGCTGCTCATCGTCGTGCGCGTCTCCGGGCGCAGCCGCACGTTATGGGCCTGGTGCGGATTGCTGGCGCTGATCGTCGTGGCGCAGGGCGCCTGGCTCATTCCGGAACTGGCCGCTCGCACCGACGTCATCCTCGCCGGGGGCGAGCCGCCACCGTCGCATGCGCACGCGATCTACTCGACGCTGGAACTCACGAAACTGGCCGTGCTCGCGTTTGTCGGCTTTCGCTCGCTCGGCGAACGCGCCTGAGATCAGAGCGCGGCGCTCGGCCGCGCCGACACTTCATCGTACCAGCGGCGCACGTTGGCGGCGTCGTCCGGCACCTGGATCTTGATCCACTTCGCGAAGTCCACGACGACGAGCGCCGAGATGTCCGCGATCGAAAAGTGCTCACCCGCGACGTAGCGGTTGTCGGCCAGCTGTCCGTCGAGGCGGCGGAAGAACTGTTCGACGCGCCGGCGGCCGCGTTCCGCAAGCTCCGGGATCTGCTCGTAGTCGTGCGGGCCCGTGACCGCTTTGCCGGCAAGCCCCTTCACGGTATTGCGAAAGGCATCAGCCATCGCCCACAGTCCCTGCTGTTCGACCTTGGCGTTCCACATGCTGACGCGGGCGCGCTCCTCGGGCGTTGCGCCGAGCAGCGACGGCTCCGGGTGGCGTTCCTCGAGGTACTGGCAGATCGCGATGACCTCGCTGAGGTGACTGCCGTCGTCGAGTTCGAGAGCGGGGACGACGCAATCGGGATTGATGCGCCGGAACGCCTCGCTGAACTGCTCGCCCGAGGCCAGGTCGACCTCGACGGTTTCGACGTCGATCCCTTTCTCGGCGATGAAGATGCGAACGCGCCGCGGACTCGGGGCCGTCTTGCAGTCGTAAAACTTCATGTCAGTCCTCCAGCCCTTTCGCCGCCTCGTAGACGGTCTGGGCATTCTGCCCGAACATCAGTTTGCGCGCGCGCTCGTTGCGCGCCTCGTCACGTCGCCAGTCCTTGCCGAGGTCGACGCCCGCGCGGACGGCAGGCCGCACCTTGAGCCTGTCGAACCAGCGACGCAGATCTTCGTAACGATCGAGGTCGAACCCGTAGCGGCGATACGGCACGACCCAGGGGAAACAGGCCATGTCGGCGATGGAGTAGTCGCCGGCGAGGTATTCGCGGCCGCGCAGGCGCACGTCCATGACGGCCAGCAGCCGGTCGTACTCGTTCTCGTGCCGCCGGTGAGCATAAGGCACTTTTTCCTTTGCGTAATTGACATAGTGGCTGAGCTGACCGGCGGTCGGGCCGAGGTTGGCCATCTGCCAGAAGAGCCATTGCAGGACGTCATATCGACCCGCCGTATCCGCAGGCAGGAAGCGCTGCGTCTTCTCGGCCAGGTACTGCAAGATGGCACCGCTCTCGAACACCGAGATGCCGGTGTCGCGATCGACGATGGCCGGCATGCGGTTGTTCGGGCTGATCGCGAGGAATGCCGGTTCGAACTGATCGCCGGCGCCGATGTCCACCTTGCGGACCTCGTACGGCAGGCCGCACTCCTCGAGCATGATGGAGACCTTGTGCCCGTTCGGCGTCGGCCAGTAGTAGAGATCGATCACGTTGTTCGCCCGATGTCGTTGACGCTCACACTATACTGCCTGCCCGTCGCGGGCGTACCCGGGAAGGGTCCCAATTCGTTGTCGGTCAGGTGTCGGACGCGTCGCGCGCGGGCAACCAGGTGGGCAGGTAGAACGCGAGGTAGGTCCGCGCAAGGGTCGCGGCCTCCGTGACTCGCTGCTCACTGATGTGGCCCTCGCTGCGGATGGCATCCGCGAACGAAATGTCGCAGATTTGCGTATAGAAGGCCATCTTCGAATACCAGCCCGGCACGTCGGGCATGACGAAGTACCGATTGAACAAGTCGGAGACGCCATTGCTCATCGCGCGCACCGCGTTGCTGTAGCTCAATGGTTCATTCGAACGGATGCGCGGCAGTACGCGCATCGTGTCGGATGTCTCGGCCCAGTAGTCGGCGCCGCGCCTGACGATGAAGTCGGACAATTCGGACCACGTTTCCGGCGGCTCGCCGGGCTCGCTGTTCTGCAGGAATTCGACGAAGTTGTTGATCCACTCCGTCGCGAGATCCTGCAACAGGTCGTCGATGCCGATATAGATCCGGTAGGCCGAACCGCGCGATACGCCCGCGGCCTCGAACACGTCGCTGAACTTCACGGATTTACCGTCGCTCTCCAGCAGCAGGCGCTCGGCCTCGGCCAGCAGTCTGCGACGATTCTCGCGACCTCGGGTGCGTAGCTTTGGGATTCTCTGTTCGGATCGGCTCATGGTTGACCTTTCGGTACTGCTAATTCTCGGTACTGCTACTTGCATTTACTATAGACTCAGTCTACACCCTGTTTCACGACTGAGCCCGGCATCCAGACTATCGGTAACGCATTGTTACAAGTTGGACGCCGCGCGCCCGGGGATCCGCCCGCTTGACGACCTGGAGCGGCCCAAAGGAAAAACCCCGCACAGGGCGGGGTTTTTCTCGATAACGCCGTGACGAACTCTAGAAGGTCATGCGAGCTCGCACGTACCACTGGCCGCCGTTGAAGCCGAACGGGCTGGCTTCCGAGTACAGCTGGCCGAGATCACCGGCACCCGGGTTCTCGTCCGGATAGGTATCGAACATATTGGCGAGGCCGCCAATGACTTCGATGTTCTCGGTGACCTGGTAGGCAACTTCGGCGTCGATCAGGAACTCGGCGCCGATGCCGTCGACGCCGTTGCCCGTGTCGTCCCAACCGCCGTAGTAGTTGGCGCGAAGCAGCGTGCGCAAATTGCCCTGGACGTGCGACCAGGAAATGTTGCCCTTGATGTTCGGCAGCAGGTCCTCGAGCGCGCGTACGCGATCAGCATCGATCGGGTTGACGGTGCCGACATCATCCACCTCCGTCTTGTTGTAGTTGGCGGCAATCGTGATTACCGAGTCACCCTCGCCGAGGGCAAACCCGAACTTGCCGACGACATCGATACCCGTCGTGGTCGTATCGAAGCTGTTGGAGAAAAACTGGAATGTCGTCAGGTCATCCAGGCCGATGAAGTCCTCGCGAACGATCACGCCAGCGTTAGCCAGCCCGGTCAGCGCTTCCGACACCGTCGCGTAGTTGTTGTTGTTACCAGCTTGTTGATCGGCGAAATTCAGCGCGTCGAGGAAGTCAACCTGGGCGCCCAGCGCGACGCGATCCTCGAGCTGGATGTCGTAGTAATCGATCGTCCACGTCGACTCGCCGATATCGAAGGCCACACCTATAGCAAAGTTTTGCGCCTCTTCCGGCCCCAGAGCCGGGCGACCGTTGCCCTGGCTTTCAATAAAGTCCGCCCCCAGCTGGCCCGCCGGCGAAGACAGCGGCAACGTGCCCTGGTCCCGGAGTACTCCGGCAACATTCTGCGTGGTGACATTGGTGATGTTCGCCTGCCCGGCCGTCGGCGCGTGGAAGCCCGTGGAGAACGCGCCACGGATACTGAACGTGTCCGTGACGTGCACTATGCCCGCGAGCTTGTAGTCGGTCGTGTCGCCAAACGCGCTGAAGTCTTCGAAACGAACCGCCGCCTGCAGCGTGACCTTGTCGCTGACGTCGGCCTCGAGGTCGACATAGAAAGCCGTACTATCCTGGTCGGCAGACGTGGATTCCGGGAACCCGCCGAAGCCGTTCGAGCTGGACGAGAAGCCCTGGTCGGCGAGCGGCCCGAGGGTCCACGAGGCCTCGTCGCCTGCAAACAGGTCGAACTCCTCCTTGCGATACTCCGCGCCGAAGGCGACGTTCAGGTCGGACGCAAAACCGGCATCGACGGAGTAGACGAAGTCCGCGTTGGCGATCGTTTCGGTCTGCTCCTGTCCGCCCGGAACGAAGTCTCTCGGCGTATTCGGGCCGAGCGAGGCGTTGATCGTGTTGCGAATGAAGAAGTCCGTACGG
>JBFJQO010000051.1:0-10608 GCA_041616535.1 Woeseiaceae bacterium
ATGATCTCGACGAGCCCGTCGCCCACGACCGGGATCGCGCCGAACAACGAGATAATCACCTGCGCGCCCCAGTAGGACATCTGGCCCCACGGCAGCAAGTAACCGGCGAATCCTTCGGCCATCAGGACAAAGAAGATCAGCATCCCGATCAGCCAGATCAGCTCGCGGGGTTTCTTGTACGACCCGTATAACATCGCGCGGAACATGTGCAGGTATACGACGACGAAGAAGAACGATGCGCCCGTGGAATGCATGTAGCGAATCAGCCAGCCCCACTCGACGTCGCGCATGATGTACTCGACGGAGGCGAATGCTTCGGCCGCCGATGGCTTGTAGTTCATCGTCAGGAAGATGCCCGTGACGAGCTGAATCGCGAGCACGACGAACGCAAGAACGCCGAAGACATACCACCAGTTGAAATTCTTGGAGGCGTAGTACTTGGTGACGTGATGCTCCATCGTCTTGGTGAACGGGAAGCGATCGTCGATCCATTTCATGAGGCCGCCCTGCGGCTTGCCAACTTCTGCTTCGATTCTGGCCATTTAAGCTGCTCCTGAATCCTGACCGATCAGAATCAGGTCATCCCTGACGAACCGGTGCGGCGGGACCCGCAGGTTAGTCGGTGCCGGCACTCCTTTATAAACGCGTCCGGCGAGGTCGAACTTCGAGCCATGGCACGGGCAGAAGAACCCGCCGCCCCAGCCCTCGGCCGGCCGCACCTCGAAATCCTCGAGCGGTGCACAGCCGAGGTGCGTGCATGAGCCCTCAACGACGAGAAACTCCGGCTTGATCGAGCGGGTCTCGTTGGCCGCGTAATCCGGCTGCTGGTCGACGACCTCGGAATCCGGGTCACGCAACTCGCCGACGATGTCCGGGAGCTTTTCCAGCATCGACTCGGTGCGGCGCAGTACGAAGATCAGCCTGCCGCGCCAGATCACTCGCACCATCTCGCCGGGCTGCATCGAGCTCAGCGGCACTTCGACCGGTGCGCCGAGCGCCTGGGCGCGGGCACTCGGCTTCAACGAGGCCAAGAAAGGTATGGTCGCCAGGCCGAGGCCGGCGGCGCCGGTCACGACAGTGGCAACGGTTAGAAAATGACGCCTGTTGCGATCGAGGTCGTCTTCGGTCATCGGGCACTCCCACTAAGCCGTTCTTTATTGACGGCCTTTTCAATCAGCGCATTCTTGCTTTGTTTCGAAACTGGTAGATTTGCAGCAAACCCGGTTTGCCGTCAGGATGACAGGTACCCCGGATATTAGGTGCGGAAACCACGGCGCATTATACACGCGGCCGATGAAAATTGGCTAGCAGCCCGGATAGGACAATTGAGGATTGCAGGACCTCGCGTGGCGGATTTGAAGTCGGCATTTGTCTTCGTTTTGCAGTCGATCGTCGTCGGTCTGGCGGTCGCATTCCTGGTCGTACTCGTCCGCCCGGACCTGATGCCGGGCATCGGCGCCGACAGCCGGCCGCCGGCCAGCTATGCCGACGCTGTCAGCGAGAGCGCCGAGTCGGTCGCCAATATCTACACGAAACGCCTTGTCCAGACCGCCGACGAACTGACCAACCGCACGCGATTTCGCGTCGATACGGCCTTCGCCTCGGCCGTCATCATCGACGAGGACGGCTACCTGGTCACGAACTACCACGTCTTCCAGGAGGAGCCTACCGAGATTCGCGTGCAGTTCACGGACGGCCGCATCGCCGAGCCCGAGATCGTCGGCTTCGACGCCGAGACCGATCTCGCGCTACTCAAGGTCGACCTCCCCGGCCTGAAGCCGATCCGCATGGCCCGTTCGGAGGACCTCCGGATCGGCGACGTCGTCCTCGCGATCGGCAATCCATACGGCCTTGCGACGTCCGTCACCCAGGGCATCGTCAGTGCCACCGGTCGCAATCTCTACCAGCTCGTCACGTTCGCGAACTTCATCCAGACCGATGCGGCGATCAACGCGGGTAATTCGGGCGGTGCGTTGATCAACAGCCTGGGCGAACTCGTCGGCATCAATGCGGCCGTACTCGCGCAGGATACGGGCACCGAGGGCATCGGCTTCGCGATTCCCGTCGACCTCGTGCGCGGCGTTGTGGAACAAATCAAGCTCCATGGTCGCGTTATTCGGGGCTACATGGGGCTGCTGCCGGACGACCTGACGGATGCCGAGCGCATCGCACACGGCATCGATGACGGCAATGGCATCGTGTTGATGGAAGTTTACGACGGTGGCCCGGCGGCACGCGCGGGCCTGCAGGTCGGCGATGTGGTCCTGGAAATCAACGGCGCACCGGTCTATTCGCAGCGCCAGGCGCTGCTGATCTCGGCCAGCACGGCACCCGGCGACTTCGTCGACATCGTCGCTATCCGGGACGGGGAGCGGTTTACGACGACCGTGACGGCGGGGGAACGACCCTAGACGATTCGCCGGATCGACGCGCCGAGCTGGCGCAGTTTTTCCTCGATGCGTTCGTAGCCGCGATCGACGTGGTAGATGCGGTCTACGACGGTCTCGCCGTCGGCCGCGAGACCCGCAAGCACGAGCCCGGCCGATGCGCGCAGGTCCGTCGCCATGACCGGCGCCGATTTGAGCCTGTCGACGCCGGTACAGATCGCCGTGTGCCCTTCGAGCTGGATGTCGGCGCCCATGCGCTGCAGTTCGAGTACGTGCTGGAAGCGATTCTCGAAGATCGTTTCGGTGATCGTGCCGACACCCGTGGCGACGGCGTTCATGGCGCAGAACTGCGCCTGCATGTCGGTCGGAAATGCCGGGTACGGCGCGGTGCGGACGTCGATCGCCTCGGGGCGCCGGCCCCGCATGTCGACCTCGATCCAGTCGTCGCCGGTCGTCACCGCCGCGCCCGCCTCGCCCAGTTTGATAAGCACGGCCTCCAGCGACTCCGGCGCCGTGTTCACGGCACGCACCCGGCCTCCCGTCATCGCAGCGGCCACGAGGTAGGTCCCGGTCTCGATGCGATCCGGCAACACGTCGTGCCGCGTGCCGCCGAGGCGATCCACGCCCTGGACGACGATCGTGCTGCTGCCGGCTCCCTCGATTCGTGCGCCCATGCCGGTCAGAAAGTCGGCGAGGTCAGTAACCTCGGGTTCGCGCGCCGCATTCTCGAGCACGGTCTCGCCGTCCGCCAGCACGGCCGCCATGAGCAGGTTCTCGGTGCCCGTCACCGTGACGGTGTCGAACACGATATGGGCGCCCGTCAGACGGTCGGCGCGCGCCTTGATGAAGCCGCCCTCGACGCCGACGTGCGCACCCATCGCCTCGAGGCCCGCAACGTGCAGGTTCACGGGCCGCGCGCCGATGGCGCAGCCGCCCGGCAACGACACGTCGGCCTCGCCAAAGCGCGCCACGAGCGGGCCGAGCACGAGAATCGAGGCACGCATGGTCTTGACGAGTTCGTACGGCGCCTGCCGCCGGTCGACATCGGCGGCATCGATCTCGATGCCCTCTTTGTCGTCGATCGTGACCTGCACACCCATCATCTGCAGCAGCGACAGCATCGTCGTGACATCTCTGAGATGCGGTACGTTGCCGATCGTGACGGGCTCGGTGGCCAGCAGGGTGCCCGCGAGGATCGGCAGCGCGGCGTTCTTGGCGCCCGAGATCGCTACGGTGCCCGACAGCATCGTCCCGCCCGTGATCGCGAGCTTATCCACGAACCTCGTCCCCGCCGCGTTGCTGCCACTCGGCCGGCGTCAGCGCCGTGATGGACATGGCGTGAATCTCGTTGCCCATGAGCGAACCCAGCGTCTTGTAGATGAGCTGGTGGCGGGCCAGCGGAAGCTTGCCCTCGAATTCGGCGGCCACGACGAGGGTCTCGAAGTGGGTGTTATCCTCGCTGAGCACCCGGACAAGGGCGTCCTCGAAGCCGTTTTCGATCAGGGCTGTGATTTCGGTCGGGTCCATCGGTGGCTATCGGCGCTAAACTCAGGGGCGCGCAGTGTAACCGGATTCGCGGTGGCATCCCAACGCGGAACGCGGATTTGTGTATCATAGCCCGCCTTTTCGACGACGACAGTTTATGATCGGCAACATCCTCCTCGTTATTGCAGGTCTCGTCCTTCTGATCTGGGGCGCCGATCGCTTCGTCCACGGCGCTGCCGCGACGGCCCGCAATCTCGGTGTGGCACCGCTCATGATCGGCCTGACCGTGGTCGCTTTTGCCACCTCGGCGCCGGAGATCCTCGTCTCTGTCGTGGCGGCCACACAGGGCGAGCCCGGACTCGCGATCGGCAACGCCATCGGCTCGAACATCGTCAATATCGGCCTCGTGCTCGGCATGACCGCAATAATCCGGCCGATCCGGCTCGAATCCGCGACACTGCGCCGCGAGATGCCGGCGCTGCTCGCCGTTACGTTGCTGACCGTATCGCTGTTTCTCGATTCGTACCTGAGCCAAATCGACGGCATCGTCATGCTGACAGGTCTCGTCATCGTCATGGTCTGGCTCGCGCGCCTCGGCCTGCGTTCTGCCGCGAATGACCCGATCAAGATGGACTACGAGGCCGAAATCCCCAAGGACGTCAGCATGCCGATGGCGATCGTCTGGCTGATCGTGGGCCTCGGCATGCTGTTGATCGGTGCCGAACTCCTTGTGGACGGCGCCATCGGAATCGCCAAGATGCGCGGCGTATCCGAAGTTGTGATCGGGATCACGATCGTCGCGTTTGGCACGAGCCTGCCCGAACTCGCCGTGTCGCTGGCCAGCGCGCTCAAAGGCGAGTACGGGCTCGCGATCGGCAACATCGTCGGCTCCAACCTCTTCAACCTGCTCGCCGTCATCGGCGTCGCTGCAACGATCGCGCCGTCTGCCCTCGCACCGTCAGTGCTGTCGCTGCACATTTTCGTCATGGTCGCGTTCACGCTCGTGCTGTTCGCCATGACCTACGATTACGACGGCAAAGCGCAGCTGTCGCGCCTCGAGGGGCTGGCGTTGCTCATCGCGTTCATCGCGTACGACGGTTACGTGATCGCGCAAAACATTTAGAATACGTCGATCACTCACCGCCGGGGGCGACCTTTGCCTGAAACGCCGACAAACGACGAGCTGCTTGCGCTGGCAGCCGATGTGCTCGACATCGAGGCGCGCGCGGTCGTCACGCTGAAATCCCGCCTTAACCACGAATTCCTTGCCGCTTGCGAGCTGTGCATGAGCACGCCGGGGCGCGTCGTCGTGACCGGCATGGGCAAGTCCGGGCACGTGAGCAACAAGATCGCCGCCACGCTGGCGTCGACCGGCACGCCCGCTTTCTTCATGCATCCCGCGGAAGCCAGCCATGGTGACCTCGGCATGATCACGAACCAGGACCTGCTGCTTGCGATCTCGTACTCGGGCGAGACCGCCGAAGTCGTGACGATCCTGCCCGTGGTGAAGCGCATGGGCGCGAAGCTGCTGTCGATGACCGGCAACCCGCGATCCACGATGGCGCAGGCAGCCGACGTGCATCTCGACATCAGCGTCACCGAAGAGGCGTGCCCGTTGAACCTTGCCCCGACTGCGAGCACCACGGCGACCCTGGCCATGGGCGACGCTTTGGCCGTCGCATTGCTGAAGAAACGCGGCTTCACGGCAGAGGACTTCGCGCGTTCGCACCCGAGCGGCTCGCTCGGCAAGCGCCTGTTGCTGCGTGTCGCCGACATAATGCACAAGGGTGACCGGATCCCGGCCGTCGGCGCCGGCGTCACGCTGCGGGACGCGCTGTTCGAAATGACGGACAAGGCACTCGGCATGACCGCGATCGTCGATGACGAGCGCAGGATCCTCGGTATCTTCACGGACGGCGACCTGCGCCGCGCGCTCGACCAGGGCGCCGACATCCACGAGACGGTTATCCGCGACATCATGCACACGAACTGCAAGACCGTCGCCGAGGAGATGCTCGCCGCCGAAGCGTTGCACTTGCTCGAGGAGAACAAGATCACCGGCTTGCTCGTCGTCGACGACGACAACCGGTTGATCGGGGCACTCAATATCCACGACCTGTTCCGCGAGGGATTGATGTGAGCGGCGGTCTGGACCGGCTCGGCAAGCTGCGGCTCGTCGCCTTCGACGTCGATGGCGTGTTTACCGACGGCCGATTCTACCTCGCCGACGACGGGACCGAGACCAAGGCATTCCATACCCAGGACGGTTACGGCGTCCGTCGCCTGATCGACAGCGGGGTCGAGGTGGCGGTCATCAGCGGCCGAACGTCCGGCGCCGTGGAACGACGGATGGCCGAACTCGGCGTGCCCCACGTCGTGCTCGGGTGCAAGGACAAGGTGGCAGCGCTGGACCGGCTTGCGGCCGAACTGGACATTGGCGTCGCCGATTGCGCCTACGTCGGCGACGACATCCCCGATCTTGCGCTGCTCGAACACGTGGGCTTCTCCGTGGCCGTTGCCAATGCGGTCGCAACGCTCCACGAAACCTGCGACTACGTGACACGCAAGCCGGGCGGCTTTGGCGCCGTGCGCGAAGTCTGTGAACTTATCGTTGCGGCGCGGGACGGCGGGGGATGAGTCCTCGCTCCATCACCTGGCTTGTCGTCCTGACCGCCGCGGCACTCGGCAGCTGGTACATTGCCAGCCGTAACCGGCCGGCGGATGTCGATGAGGCGCCTTACGACGCCGAGCACCGCGGTTATTACCTGAAATCGGCACGCATCCTCGGTACCGACACGGACGGCAGCCTGCTGTACGAAATCGAGGCCGAGCACGCGGAACAACAAGCGCGCGACCGGATCGAATTCACGGGCGTCAGGATTCGCTATTCCCCGTCAACCGACATACCGTGGGTGGTTCATGCCGATGCGGCGACGCTGCGCGAGGGCAGTCCGAGAATCGCCCTGCGCGGCCACGTACGCGCGGTCGGCGCGAGCGGCAGCGGCGACCAGGACACCGAGATCCGCACACAGTACCTGGAACTCGACCCGGAACGTTATGTCGCAGAAACCGAAGAGCGGGTGCAGATACGTATCGGCGCCCGAAGTCTCACGGCAACGGGCATGCTAGCATCGCTCAACGACAACAAGGTCGAACTGAAATCCAACGTCCGCGGAAAAATCGTCCCCTGACAATGAATTGCAACCGCCGTCCATCTCCGTTCCGGCTCTGCCTCCTCGCATTCCTCGCCGCCGCGCCGCTGGCCGCCGCCCAGACCGGTGACCTCGACATGCGCCTGCCGATGGACATCGATGCCGACAACACGACGTTCGACGGCAAGAACTCGATGATCATTTTCAATGGCCTGCGCCTGACGCAGGGCCACGTGAGCATCCAGGCGGACGTAGGGCGGGCGACGCGCATGGAGCTCGAGGACAGTTACTGGAGCTTCTCGGGCAATGTCGTCATCGTCGTCGGCGGCGGGCGTATCGTGTGCGACTCCGCCGAACTGTGGTTCGACGAATTCCGGCTCAAGGAGGCCGTCGTCAAGGGAACACCTGCGACCTACGATCTGCGGCGCGCCGGCAGCGAGGAAACGACCCACGCGGAAGCCGGCAATCTCCGCTATGACGTCGACAACGGCGTCATAGAGTTCACGGACAACGCGATTATCGTCGAGGGTGGCAACCAGATCTCTTCCAACGTCCTCGTTTACAACATCGCCGAGCAACGCATCGATGCGGACTCGACCGGCGAGGAAGACGGCCGCGTGCGCATAACCTACACGCCGGCCAACGGTGTCGAACTGCCCGGCACCGAACCGGGCGCCGAACCGGGCACCGAACCGGGCACCCAAGACGACGATCCATGAGCATCCTCAGCGTTCAGGACATTTCCAAGAGCTACAAGCTCCGCAAAGTCGTCAAAGGCATTTCGATCGAGATCAAGAGCGGTGAGGTCGTCGGCCTGCTCGGGCCCAACGGTGCCGGCAAGACGACGGCGTTTTACATGATTGTCGGGCTGGTCGCCGCCGACAGCGGCAAGATTCTGCTCGACGGCAAGGACCTGACGGCTTTGCCAATGCACCTGCGTGCCAGGATGGGTCTCGGATATTTGCCCCAGGAAGCCTCGATTTTCCGCAAGCTGACGGTGGAACAGAACATCCTCGCGATTCTCGAAAACCGGGATGACCTCGACCGCGCCGGCCGCGAGGAGGAGCTGGAAAAGCTGCTCGACGAATTGCACGTCGGACACGTCCGTTCGAGCCTCGGTATCAGCCTGTCCGGCGGCGAACGACGCCGTGTCGAGATCGCGCGCGCCCTGGCCGCCAATCCGCTGTTCGTGTTGCTCGACGAACCTTTCGCGGGCGTCGACCCGATCTCGGTGCTCGACATCCAGCGCATCATCCGCCACCTGTGTGAGCGCGGTATCGGCGTCCTGATTACTGACCATAATGTGCGCGAAACGCTCGGAATCTGCGGACACGCCTACATCCTGAGCGACGGCAGCCTGATCGCATCCGGCGCGCCCGCGGAAATCCTCGAGAATCAGCACGTTCGAGAAGTGTATCTCGGACAGGAGTTCAAGCTCTGAGGCACACTGTCCGCTCACGATCCGGCACACTGTACAAAGTCACATATTGTGTGCGGGCGGCTTGGCCCTAGACTGGTAGTACCAGATGCTGAAACCTTCGCTGCAGCTAAAACTCGGTCAGACGCTGACCATGACGCCGCAATTGCAACAGGCGATCCGGTTACTGCAGCTCCCCGTCCTCGACCTGAATGCCCAGATTCAGGAGGCGCTCGAGGAGAACATCATGCTCGAGATGGAGGACCTGCCCGACGTGCCGCGGACGGACGCGGAGACGACGGCCGAGGTCGAGGCCGTCAGGGCGGATGAGGCCTGGCAGACGCGTGCGGCCGAACGCGTCCAGGACAGCGGCTGGAATGGCGAGGGACGGCCGATCGGCGAATTCGCGGACGAATCCGGCCAGTCGCTGCGCGACCATCTCCTGTGGCAACTCGAAATGGGGCACTTCTCGCCGCGCGAGGTCCTGATCGGTGAAGCAATTATCGATTCGATCAATGACGACGGCTACCTCGAGACCCCGATCGAGGAAATCCGGACCATCGTCGATGAATCGCCGCCGGTCCACGACGACGAAGTGGAACGTACACTAACCCGTATCCAGCGCTTCGACCCGATCGGGGTCGGCGCGCGCTCCCTGGCCGAGTGCCTCGTCCTGCAGCTCAGCCAACTCGACTGGGAGACGCCGGGGCTGCAACTCGCGATCGAGATCGCGGGCGATCATCTCGACCTCGTCGCAACGCGCGACTATGGCGAACTGCGGCGCGGCCTGCGCGTGACCGAGGATGACCTGCACGATGCGCTCGCGCTGATCCGCGGCTGCAATCCGCGGCCCGGTCTCGCGGTCAGCCCGGCTGCCGCCGAGTACGTCGTCCCGGACGTCTTCGTGCGCAAGGTAGACAACAAGTGGCAGGTCGAAATCAGCCCGACCGGCGTGCCGCGCCTGTCGGTCAACCAGCAATACGCGCGGCTGCTGCGCGGCAGCGGCGAACATGCCGTGCTCAAGTCGCAATTACAGGAGGCGCGCTGGCTGATCCGCAGCCTCGAAATTCGCAACGAGACCCTGCTCAAGGTCGCGACCAGCATAGTCTCGCGCCAGACCGAGTTCCTGGAACACGGCGACGAGGCGATGAGGCCGATGGTACTCCGGGACGTCGCCGAGGAAATCGGCATGCACGAATCGACGATTTCGCGTGTAACCACCAACAAGTACATGCACACGCCGCGCGGCGTGTTCGAATTCAAGTATTTCTTCTCCTCGCACCTGTCCTCGGAAAACGGCGAGGACCAGTCCTCGACCTCGGTTCGCGCGAAAATCCGCAAGCTCATCGGCGCCGAGAACCCCACCAAGCCGCTCTCCGACAGCAAGATCACCAACTTGCTCAAGGAGGAAGGGATTTCGGTTGCGAGAAGGACGGTCGCGAAGTACCGTGAAGCCATGAATATCCCGTCTTCGAGCGAGCGCAGGATTCGCGAATCGAGGTAGCCGACGCCAGTAATCAAATGTGAAGGAGGAACCCCTGACTGTTATACCGAACCCGAAGGCACATCAAGAAAATGGGAGACCATTATGCAGTTGAATGTTTCAGGCCATCATGTCGAAGTCACCCAGTCGATGAGAGAGTACGTGGGTGCCAAAATCGAAAAAATTGCCCGGCACTTTGACATCGTGTCTGACGTCAAATGTATCCTGACCGTCGAGAAGCTGCGTCATAAGGCGGAAGCCACAGCCAGCGTCAACGGCGGCACAATCTACTGCGACCACGTTGAAGAAGATATGTATGCCGCCATCGATGGTCTCGTTGACAAACTCGAACGGCGAGTTCGCAAGTACAAGGAAAAACTCGTCGATCACCACGCAAGAGACAAACAAAAGACCCGTTACGCCTGACCAGGCATCGCCGGCGCGGCGTCAGTCGCGCCGGCGTTTTATGAATCATCCAGAATCACCCATGCCACTTCCAGACATCATCAAGCCCGACGGCGTGCTTTGCAACGCGACCGCGCGCAGCAAGAAGCACTGCCTCGAGATCCTGAGCGAACTGCTGGTACGCCACTACGCGGACATCGCGAGCGACGACATCTTCGAGTGTCTCGTCAGTCGCGAACGGCTCGGTTGCACGGGACTCAGCCGCGGTGCGGCGTTCCC
>JBFJQO010000052.1:0-10523 GCA_041616535.1 Woeseiaceae bacterium
CCTCGAGAACAACGCGAGCGGCTTGTGCTTTCGGCTGAGCGCCATGTACGAGGCGAGCGCCAACATCACGAGCCACATCGTGATCGCGCTCGCGTACGCACAGCCCTCGACCCCCAGCGCCGGGGCACCGAAGTGCCCGAACATCAGCGTGTAGTTGAGGAACACGTTGCTGATCAGAGAAAAAATCGACGTGAACATCACGGGCCGCGTGTAGCCGATACCCTCGGTCGTGAACCGCAGCGCGATGAACATGAGAATGCCCGGCGCACCGAACAGCAGCGCCCTGACGTACCCGACGGCGAGCGGGCGAAACTCGGGGTCGATACCGATGACCGTCAGCAGGGTTTCCGCGAACGGTCGGCCGAACAGCAAGATGATCACGCCCAACCCGAAGCCGACGAACATGCCGTGGCGTGCGTAGCGTCCGATCTTGTCGACCTCGCCGCCGCCGTAAAGGCGCGCGATGATCGGCGACAGCGCCATCAACAGGCCGAGGCAGGCGGAGAACGCGAGCATCCAGGTGCTGCTGCCGACCGCCACGGCGGCGAGCGCATCGGCGCCCAGCCGGCCCGACATCGTCACGTCCGCCAGGTTCATGCCGGCGACCGCAAGGAAGTTGATGACGAGCGGTCCGCTGATGCGGGCGATCGATGCAAATTGGGCTCGGGTTGCTTCTGAAACGGCCGCCATCGCGGCATCTTAACCTACGGTCGCGACCGTGAATGGTGTAAAGTTGCGACGCGGATCAGCCGAAGCACAAGGGAGATAAACGTATGTTGCATGACGGACGCGCGATTCGGGTGGCAGTCATCGGGGGGTCACGTATTCCTTTCTGCCGTTCCCATTCGATGTATCGGAACTGCTCCAACCAGGACCTGATGACAGCGGCTCTCGACGGCCTCCTCGCGAAACTCGATCTCAAGGGCCAGGTTCTCGGTGACGTCGCGCTCGGCGCCGTCATCAAGCACTCCCGCGACTGGAACCTCGCGCGCGAGAGCGTCATCGAGTCCGGGCTGTCGATCAAGACACCGGCCTTCGATCTGCAGCGCGCCTGCGGCACGAGTATCGAGGCCACGATCCAGATCGCGAACAAGATCGCGCTGGGCCAGATCGAGTCCGGTATCGCGGGCGGCACCGACACGGTCAGCGACGCGCCGATCGTTTTGTCCGACCCTTACCGCCGCATGCTGCTCGACATGCACGCGGCGCACAGCGGCATGGAACGCGTCAAGACGCTGTTCCGTTTCCGGCCGGGCTTTCTCAAACCCGAGTTCCCGGGCGTCACCGAACCGCGTACTGGCCTGTCGATGGGCGAGAGCACCGAGATCACGGCCAAGGAATGGGACGTGCAGCGCGAGCACCAGGACCAGCTCGCGCTCGCGAGCCACATGAAAGCCGCCGCCGCGTACGACGAAGGCTTTTACGAAGATCTCGTCGTGCCGTTCATGGACGTCGAGGAAGACAACAACATTCGTCGCGACACGACGTTCGAGAAACTCTCGAAATTGAAACCCGTGTTCGATCGCAGCGAGGAAGGTACGATGACCGCGGGCAACAGTACGCCGCTCACCGACGGTGCCGCTGCGGTGCTGCTCGCTTCCGAAGACTGGGCGCGCAAGAAGAACCTGCCGATCCTCGCCTACCTGACTTTCGTCAAGGCGGCCGCCGTCGACTTCGTCAATGACGAGGGCCTTCTCATGGCCCCCGCCTACGCCGTGTCGGACATGCTCAAGCAGGCCAACCTGAGCCTGCAGGACTTCGACTTCTACGAGATTCACGAGGCTTTCGCGGCGCAGACGATCTCGACGCTCAAGGCCTGGCAGTCGGACAAGTTCTGCCGCAACCGTCTCGGTCGCAACGAGCCGATGGGGCCGATCGACCTGTCACGCGTCAACGTGAAAGGCGGCAGTATCGCGATCGGTCACCCGTTCGCGGCGACGGGAGCGCGCATCATCGGGTCGCTGGCCAAGATCCTGAGCGAGAACGGCTCAGGGCGCGGGCTCATCTCGGTCTGCACGGCCGGGGGCATGGGCGTCTCGGCGATCCTGGAAGCTGCGTAGCGCTTTCTCGAAGCGCTCGCGCGCCTGCGCGGTCATGCCGCCTCGTTTTTCCTCGTCGACGACGAAAGCCTCGATATGGCCGACGACGACGTCGAGGTCCGCGTCGGGAAACGGCTCTGGTACGTCGAGGTCCTCGGGCGCATTACGCAGCGCACCGAACAGGTTGATCCAATGGTCGCTCTGCCGGCCGACACCGAGCAGGCTGTAGAAATGGGGCCCCGGCTTGCCGTCGCGCGTCGACAGCAGGCTGACGATCCCCGCCGCGATCGACAGCGGAACGAGCGCCACGTCGCGCAGACCGTCGGCGACGAGCTTGAACTGAAAGACGATCACATCGCGAATCAGGGTACGGTTGTCCATGGCGGCTCTCGTAACAATTTGTATGTGCGACAAGCAATTATAAACGCCCGCGCTGGAACGCGAGGGGTCTTTCCAGTACTGTTGGATCGAGTTTAACGGTCGCCGGATCATGCCGTCCTACGAGCCTACGCGCGAATTCGAACATGGATTGTCCGAGTCCACAGGTGTTCTCCTCGTCAACCTGGGAACGCCCGATGCACCGACGACGTCCTCCGTGCGGCGTTTCCTCAAGGAGTTCCTGTCCGACCCGCGCGTCATCGAGTACCCTCGGCTCCTCTGGTGGCTGATCCTCAACGGCATCATCCTGCGCATCCGGCCGTCGCGATCCGCGAAGGCCTACCGCGAGATCTGGAGCGAAGACGGCTCGCCGTTGATGGTGCATTCGCGCGACCTTGTCGAGCGCGTCCGCGCCCGGCTCGAGGCCGAGTCGCCGAGTCGCTTCAGCGTCGAGCTCGGCATGACCTATGGCGAACCGTCGATTCCGGCTGCCATCGAGCGGCTGCGCCTAGCCCGGGCGCGGCGCATCCTGGTGCTGCCGCTTTATCCGCAGTACTCGGGCACGACGACGGCGTCCGTGTTCGATGCGGTGACGAAGCACCTGCGGGGCGTGCGCTGGGTGCCGGAAATGCGTTTCGTGAACCAGTATCACGACGACGACGCTTATGTCGCGGCACTCGCCGCCAGCGTGCGTGAGTACTGGGCGGAAAACGGCCGCGGCGATCACCTGCTGATGTCGTTCCACGGCGTGCCACAATACACGCTCGACGGAGGCGACCCGTACCATTGCCATTGCCAGAAGAGCGGGCGGCTGCTGGCCGAAGCGCTCGGCCTCGGCGAAGACGACTGGACCTTGTCGTTCCAGTCGCGCGTCGGCCGCGAAGAGTGGCTCAAGCCCTACACCGACGAAACCGTTCGCGAACTGGGCGCCCGGGGCACCCGGCGCCTCGATGTCATCTGCCCGGGCTTTTCGGCCGACTGTCTCGAAACGCTCGAAGAGATCGCGATGCAGAACGCGGAGTTTTTTACCGAGGCCGGCGGCAAGTCGCTGCATTACGTGCCGGCGCTGAACGCCCGCGACGATCACGTCGCGATGGTCACCGGGCTCATCGGCCGGCACACGCGCGGATGGGATTCGCCATGAGCACGATCGGCCGCTTCCTCGAATTCGCCGTGCAGACGCAGGACATCCTCGAGTCGCTGCACTTCTACAAATCGCTCGGCTTTACGGAGCTCGAGAGCACCGACGTGTACACCCACAAGTATGCCGTCGTCAGCGACGGCGAGCTCAACATCGGGCTGCACAACAAGGAATTCGACTCGCCGGCTGTCACGTTCGTCCAGCAGGATCTCGCCCCGCACGCGCGCTCGATGGCCGACCATGGCTTCGACTTCGCCTTCTTGCGGCTCGACGAAGACGTCTTCAACGAGCTCGGTTTCCGGGATCGCGACAACCATGCCGTCATCATGGTCGAGGCGCGAACGTTCAACATGAGCGAGGAAGCCGAGAACGACTCGGCCTGCGGCAACTGGTTCGAACTCACGTTGCCGGTCAAGGATACGGTTCGCGCCGCCCAGTTCTGGGCACCGATTGCACCGACACTGCTCGAGATGCGCGAAGAACCGACCGTGCATATGCGCTTCGATGCCACGGGTGTCGCCCTGGGGCTGTCCGAGAGCATCGCGCTCCAGGCGCCGTCATTGTGCTTCAAGTGTCCCGACCGTCACGGCCTCATGACCCTGCTCGAACAGCGCGGTTTCGACCACGTGAAGTTCCCGGGCTTCGAGGGCGCGTTCGTGGAAATCCGCGCCCCCGAGGGCACGACGCTGTACGCGTTCGAGGAAGACTTCCTCGGCGAGGCATACGAAGTCGAGGAATCCGACGATCCCGCCGATTTTCCCCGCTAGGCTGCAGCGCCGCCGATTCCGACTACAATCCAGCAGGACAATGCCCTCTCTGCGCATACGATTCGAATAAAAAGTAAGGAGTGCCGCAATGACCGAACGAATCTTGAAACGACTGATCGCCCTTTCGCTGTCAGCACTGTTATTCACGAGTCCGGCTCACGGCCAGGAAGGAGCGGCGCCGGGTAAAGAAGGTGACGCGGAGAAATCCTTCGCCGACCTCGTCAAAGACAGTGACGTGACAAAGGGGTTTTTCGACGTGTATCGAAACCCGAAAAGCGGCGCCCTGTATATCGGGATCAAACCGTCTCGGCTGGACACCGAGTTCATTCACATCGTCTCGGTCGTCGACAGCCCCGTCGAATCGGGCCTTTTTCGCGGCCGCAACATAGAAAAGATTCTGCGCATCGAGCGGCACTTCAACCGCGTCGAGTTCATTAACGAGCCGACGACTTACTATCATGACCCGCAAAGTCCGCTCGCACGTGCTGCCGGCGCACACATGACACCGGCGGTCCTCGCGGTCGCCGATATCCTCGCCGAGGACGAATTGACCGGGACGCTGTTGATCGACGGCAAGAAACTGCTGACCAGCGAAGCTTTGCAGCAAATCAAGGCGAGCCCCGAGCCCGACTTCGATCCCAAGAAGGCCTTCGCCCTCGGCGAGCTGGACGGCGCACGCAGCAAGATCTACGCAGCGCGCAGTTACCCGAAGAATACGGACTGGTTCGTTGACTACGTCTACGCGAATCCGGCCCCGGTGGTTCCTGCCAAGGAAGAGGTTCCGGACAGCCGCTTCGTCAGCGTGCGTATCCAGCACAGTTTTGTCGAAGCGCCCGACGACGGCTATAAACCGCGCTTCGACGACTATCGAGTCGGATATTTCACGTCGAGGGTAACCGACCTGACGTCGGACAGCGTCACGCCGTACCGCGACGTCATCAAGCGCTGGGACCTCAGGAAAAAGAATCCCGAGGCGGCCGTCTCGGACGTCGTGGCGCCGCTGGTCTGGTGGATCGAGAACACGACGCCGCTCGAGTGGCGCGACATCATTCGCGATGCGGTACTCGCGTGGAACCCGGCATTCGAGAAGGCGGGCCTGCGCAACGCCCTCGAGGTCCGCGTACAACCGGACGATGCGGACTGGGATGCCGGCGACCTGCGCTACAACGTGCTGCGCTGGGCCTCGTCGCCCCAACCGCCGTACGGCGGCATCGGTCCGGCCGTGTTCGACCCGCGAACCGGCCAGGTGCTCGGCGCCGATATCGGCCTCGAATTCGCGTTCGTGCGCGGCCATCTTGCGGCCGTGGACCTGTTCGATCCTGCCTCGCTCGCCCAGGCCCTCGGTAGCCCGACGGCAACGGGTTTTCCGCAGCAGTCTTGCGCACTGGGCACCGGGCTGCAGATGGACCTGATGCTGGGCCGGGCCTTGCTCGAAAGCCGGGGTGCGCCCGAACAAATGCGCGAGCAAATGCTCCATGACGCGCTCTTCCTGCTGATCCTGCACGAAGTCGGCCACACGCTCGGACTCAACCACAACATGAAAGCGACCCAGCTGTTGTCGCCGGACCAGATGAACGATCCGGCGGTCCTCGAGTCCGGCGTGCTCGGCGGATCGGTCATGGACTACGCCCCGATCCACTTCGCGACCGGCGGAGCAAAGCAGACCCTCTTCTATTCCGTCAGGCCCGGACCCTACGACATGTGGGCGATCGAGTTCGGGTACTCGCAGGACCTCGAGTCACCCGAGGCGCGCGCGGCGCACCTTGCCAGATCGACCCGCCCGGAGCTGAGTTTCGGCAATGACGCCGACGACATGCGGTCACCCGGTTTCGGCATCGACCCGCGTGTCAATATTTTCGATCACAGCAGCGACGCTATAGAATATGCGAAGCAGCGGATCGCATTGGCACGCAGCGTCATCGACGGTGCGATCGCGCAATCGGAAGGAGACGAGTCCTACCAGCGACTCGTCAACAACTACCTGATGGCGGTCGCGCAGATCAGCCGGTCGGCCATTGTCGCGTCGCGCTACGTCGGCGGCGTCCATGTGAATCGAGCGGCACCGGGACAGGACGGCGCAGCCCGGCCCTACGTCGCCGTGCCGCTGGCCCAGCAGAAGCGCGCGATCAAGTTGCTGCGTGACGACGTGTTCGCGCCCGATTCGTTCCCGGCGGCGGAGACCATCCTTGCGCACCTGCAGCCGCAGCGGCGCGGCTTCGACTTCTACGGCAAGACCGAAGACCCGAAGCTGCATGAACTGGTCCTTGCCATGCACAAGGGCGTCCTCGACCACCTGCTGAACCCGGTCGTCCTGAAACGCATGACCGACTCGCGCCTGTACGGCAACGAGTACTCGGTGACGGCAATGCTCGGCGATCTGTCCGGCGCGGTCTTTGCCGACGACCTCAGGGGCCCAGTCCACACGGCTCGACAGAATCTGCAGCTCGAATACGTGGACAGGCTCCTGGGCATTGTCGAGAGCGGGCGCGGCGGAGCCAGCGCGCCGTCGCCATACGACGTGCCGTCGCGGGCAGCGGCTTACCAACAGCTACAGGCGATCGACGGCATGATGGCCAAGGCGCGCAACGCGAACGCCGAGACGACGGCCCATCGGGAGTACCTGCGTTACCAGATCAAGTCGCGCCTGGAGCCACAGGGCTAGTACTCGACCCAGAAGACGCCGCGGAAATCACCCGCGGCGAAGCCGGTCGCGGCGTCGCCCGGGTAGAGCTCGGCGATGCGGGCTGCCAGCTCCGGCTGCAGCTCGCTGCCGTGGCAGGTCAGGCACAGCGCCTGGACGACGATCGGTTCGACGTAGCCCGTCCGACCGCTGCCGATGTCCACGCGGCGCGGCACGAGACCCACAGATCCGTCCGCGTAGGCCTCGATGATCGGCGCAAGCCAGTCCTGCGGTGCATTCGCCGCGTTGCGCAGGCGGTGGCTGCTCCGGCCCATCGAGACACCGTCCACCGACAGGGCCGCCGCGATTTCCGGCGCCGTGTCGCGACAGATCGCGATGGCCTCGACGGGGCCCGCTTCCATGCCCTGCACCAGGGCCGCCTTCAGCTCGGCCTTGAACGGGGCCAGCAGTTCCGCAGGGTCCGGCTCGTTCCCGACCGGCGCTTTGGTGCAGGCCACGCTGGCCAGCGCCACCACCGTGCCGAGCATCCATTGTCGTTTCATCGTCTGTCTCTTTATAGAAGCTTGCTGATGAGGTCCCGGGCGCGGCCGAGGTAGCCGCTGCCAAACAGGTTCAGGTGGTTCAGCACATGGTACAGCTGGTAGAGGGCGTTGCGCTCGCGGTGCCCGGGCGCCAGCGGCCAGGCGGCCTCGTAGGCATCGTAAAACGCGCGGCCGAAGCCGCCAAAAAGACGTGTCATCGCGAGGTCGGACTCGCGATCGCCGTAGTAGACGGCCGGGTCGAAGACGACCGGTTCGCCGTCGCAGCTGCCCCAGTTGCCGCCCCAGAGGTCGCCGTGCAGCAGCGACGCCCGCGGCGCATAGCCTTCGAAGTACACGCCCAGCCGATCGAGCAGCCGCCCGCCCCGCTCCTGCAGGGCACCCGTGTACCCGTTATCCGCCGCGAGCCGCAGCTGGAATCCGAGGCGCTGGTCACGCAGGAAAGTCACCCAGTCGTCGGTCCGGTCGTTGGGCTGCGGCGTCAGTCCGATCGTGTTGTCGCGGTGCCAGCCGAATCGCTGGCGCGTCGTGCGATGCAATGCGGCCAGTCGCTCGCCGAGCTTGCGCTCGGTGTCCGGGCCCGGGCGCCCGAAGTCGAGCCACTCGAAGGCGGCGTACGCCGTGTCGCCCGCGACGCCGAACGCGACGACCTCGGGGACGCGGATCGCGTCGGCCGCGGCGAGTTCGGCGAGACCCTCGGCTTCTGCCGAGAACATCTCGTACGAGGACGCCGGTCCGGTCTTCAGGAACACGGGGCCATCGGCCGCGTCGAGGCGCCAGGCCGCGCTGATGTCACCGCCGCCGACCGGCCGCGGTCGCGCGTCGTCGCCGACCCGCCGCCCGGCGGCACGCAGGGCCCGGTTGATTACCGACCAGTCCGGCACGCGTCCTCGCGATCCTCGACGTCGACGAGCATGATGCGCCGGTTCAGGCGCGCGAGCTCGGCAAAGACCGGCCGACCCTTTAGCACCGACGGCGCGATCAGCACGTCCTGCTCCATGCGGACGACCTCGTGGACGCGTGTCGTCTCGTGTTCCGAGAGCATTTCGAACACGAGCTGCAGACCCTTGCTTGCCGCGAGTTCGCCGATCCGCGCGCGGGCGCGCTCGACCGCATCCTCGTCGATGTGCTCGGCGCGACGGCGCGTGAAATCGGCGTGCAGGCCGCTGAGGCGGGAGATTTCACGCGTGAACGGCAGGCTGGCCGCGCGGCGCCAGCGATCGTCGCTGACGAACACCGTCATGACCTCGGCATGGCCGCCTTCGACACAATCGACGAGCGCCTGCCACAACTTTTCCACCGGGCTGGTGTCGGTGACGGCGAGCAGTATGCGCCGGACCTCCTGCGTCTCACTTGTCATCGGATCTCCCGGCAAACCCTTTGCGCTGAGTCGCGTATCGTAACAGCTGGTCCTCGATTCGCCGGTTCACGGTGCCTTCCGGAAATGCCCCGTCCTCTGCCCGTGTGCCTGCCGCCTCCCCGGTGAGGATCTCGATGGCTTCGTCGATCGACCGGATCGCGTAGACCGTGAAGCGGCTGTCGCGAACCGCATCGACGACGTCCTCGCGCAGCATCAGGTGCTTGACGTTGTCGGCGGGAATGATGACGCCGTGCGAACCGTCGAGACCACGCTTGCTGCAGATTTCGAAAAAGCCCTCGATCTTCTCGTTGACGCCGCCGACGGCCTGGACGCGGCCGAGCTGGTTGATCGACCCGGTGCAGGCGATGTCCTGTCGGAGCGGTGCGTTGGCGATCGACGACATCAGCGCGCAGAGCTCCGCGACAGACGCGCTGTCGCCGTCGACGCCGCCGTAGGATTGTTCGAAGACGATGCTGCCGTGGAGTGACAGCGGCGTCTCCGGCGCGTAGCGGGCCGACAGCGCGGACGAGAGAATCAGGACGCCTTTCGAGTGGATGGCGCCGCCGAGATCGACCTCGCGTTCGATGTCGACGACATGACCGGTCCCGATGCGGGTGGTCGCGGTAATGCGCACGGGGTGCCCGAAGCGGTATTCGCCGAGGTCGAGAACGGACAGTCCGTTGACCTGCCCGACGCGTTGCCCGGCCGTGTCGATCAGCAGTGTCTCCCGCTCAATCGCATCGACGATGCGTGTCTGCACTCGGCCGAGGCGCCGCTTCTTGCGCCCGATCGCGTCGATGACGTCGTCGGCGATTACCTCCTGCTCGTCACGTTGCCTGGCGCAGTAGTCGGCCTCGATGAGCAGGTCGTCGAGCGACTGGATGTTCAGCGACAGGCGCTCGCTGTCGTCCGCCTGGCGAGCGCGCTGTTCGATCACGCGCCGGACGGCCGACTGGGCGAACGGCAACAACTCGTGACGGCCGATCCGGGCGCCGATCAGTTTCGCATAGGCTTCAACGCTGTCCGTCGTCCGGCTCATGTCGTCGTCGAGATCGGCTGCCACCTTGAACAAGCTCGCGAACTCGGTGTCGTAGCGCGACAACAGGTAGTAGAGCCAGCGTTCGCCGATCATCACGATCTTGATGTCCAGCGGGATCGGCTCCGGCTTCAGGGTCGTCGTGCTGGCGAAACCGAGCGTTTCGGCCGGCGACTCGATGCGCACGTGCTTCGTGAACAGGGCCTGCTTCAAGGCGTCCCACGCGAACGGCCGGCCAAGCAGCCGATGGCCGTCGAGGACGAGGTATCCGCCGTTGGCCTGCAGCAGCGCGCCGCCGCGAATCATGCGAAAGTCCGTCAGCAGGGCGCCCATCTCCGCCCGGTATTCGACCTTGCCGACGAGATTCGGGTAGCTCGGATTCGGCTCGTAGATCACGGGCGCCGGGGACGCCGGCTCGTTGCCGACAACGAGGTTGACCTCGTAGCTGGCGAGCAACGACGCCGAGTTGCGGCGCAGGAAAGGCAGCGCCGGTTCGCCGGACTGACGGAACTCCTGTGCGTTCTCGACGATGTCGGCTTGCGCATCTTCGAGCCATCGCGCGACGTCGGGCACATCGGCGTACTTGGCGATGAGGTCGCGAATGAGCACGGAAACGGTATGC
>JBFJQO010000053.1:0-10408 GCA_041616535.1 Woeseiaceae bacterium
CTGATGCAGGGCGAGGGCGACCCGTCGGGCATCGGTGCGCACACGCTGTTCGCGAACGTCGGCGGCGACCTGGGCACCGACCATAGCTGGCTGGCCGGCTTGTCGCGCCTCGAGCAGGACACCGGACAGGAGCTGAACATTGCGCACATGGTCTGGAAGTGGGCGCCCGATGGCAACTGGAAACGGCGCAACTTCATCGTCCAGGGCGAGTACTTCGACAACAGCGACCTGACCTCGGACGAGGGCTGGTATGCACAAGCCGTATTCCAGCCGGTGCCGCGCTGGCGCGTCGGTGCGCGCATGGATGCGCTGAACGTCGCCGGTGAGGACCCGAAACGCCAGAGCCTCATGGTCGACTGGTCGAACAGCGAGTTCAGCCGCCTCCGTTTGCAATTCACGAACGACCAGACCGGCTTGGGCGACGTCAGCGAATGGTCGCTGCAATATATCCACAGCATCGGGGCGCACGGCGCGCATGTTTTCTAGGGAGCCGCGATGAAAAGGATATTCCTGCCGCTGCTGTTCCTGTTCGTGTCGGCCGGCGTCCACGCGGAAGTTCGCGTGTTCGCCTGCGAGCCCGAGTGGGCCGCGCTGGCCGACGAGATCGGCGGCGACCTCGTCGAGTCCTATAGCGCCACGACGGCGTTGCAGGACCCGCACTATATCCAGGCGCGCCCGAGCCTGATCGCGAAGGTGAGACGCGCCGATCTCGTCATTTGCAGCGGTGCCCAGCTCGAGATCGGCTGGCTGCCGGCGCTATTGCAAAAAGCCAACAACCGCCGGGTCCTGCCCGGCGCCGACGGCTACATGGAAGCGAGCGCCTACGTGCTGCGGCTCGACGCGACCGGCAACGTGGACCGGGCGCGCGGCGACATCCATCCGCAGGGCAATCCGCACATCCAGACCGATCCGCGCAATATCGCCGCGGTCGGGCGTGAGCTGGCGCGTCGCTTGGCCATAATAGATGCTGCCAATTCAGGAAGTTATGAGTCAAACTTGAAGTTGTTTGAAATTCGTTGGGCCGACGCGATCGCGCGCTGGGAGCGTGCGGCCGAGCCGCTGTCCGGCAAGCGCATCATCACGCACCACAAGTCGTGGGTGTATCTCGAGCGCTGGCTTGGTCTCGTGGAGGCGGCCAATCTCGAGGCGATTCCGGGGTTGCCGCCGACCGCGACACACCTGAGTCGACTGACCCGCGAGTTTGCCACCGGCGGGGCTGACGTGATCATCCGCTCGCCGTATCAGGACGCCAAGGCCTCGGACTGGCTGGCCGCGCGCATCGGCGTAACCGCGATCGTCTTGCCGCTGACGGTCGGCGGCACCGCGGGTGCGACGGACCTGTTCAGCCTGTTCGACGACATTATCGCGCGGTTGCTGGAGGCCACACGCGATGCTTGACCTGATCGACTGGACCATCGTCGGGCCGGCGTTCGCCGCCGGACTGATCGTGTTGTCCACGCACGTGCCGCTGGGCCAGGAGGTACTGCGTCGCGGCATCATCTTCATCGATCTTGCGATCGCACAGGTCGCGGGACTCGGCGTCATCGCAGCCTACGCGATGGAATGGGACCCGGAGGGTATCGAGGTGCAGCTGGCCGCGATCGCGGCGGCACTGGCGGCCGCGCTCGGCCTCTACTGGACCGAACGGCGCTGGCAGCGCATCCAGGAGCCGCTGATCGGCACCCTTTTCATCCTCGCGGCGACCGGCGGCATACTGTTGCTGGCGGGCAACCCGCACGGCAGCGAGCATCTCAAGGATTTGCTGGCGGGCCAGATCCTGTGGACCACCTGGCATTCGCTCTGGCCGATTGGGCTGCTCTACGGCGGGGTCCTCTTGTTGTGGTTCTGGCTGCACCCGCGGTCCGGCGGCCTCGTGTTCTACCTCGCGTTTGCCATCGTCGTCACGGCGTCGGTGCAGATCGTCGGGGTCTATCTGGTGTTCGCGAGCCTGATCATCCCGGCGCTCGCAACCGAGGGCATCCGCAAAGGCAACCGGCTCATGGCCGGCTACGCTGTCGGTGCGCTGTCGTATTTCATCGGCATCGTCGTGTCCTTCTGGCTGGACCTGCCGACCGGGGCCTTGATCGTCTGGAGCATGGCGGCCGTCGGCCTGGTGGCTGGTTTGGCTATCTCGGACAAACGCAGCAGCGAACACAGCGGCGGCTGATTACCGGCCGAAGCTGACCCGAACACCGCCGTACACGGCGCGTCCCGCTGTCCGGTAGCCGTAGACCTGCTCGTAGTCGGTGTCGAGCAGGTTGCTGCCGCGGGCAAACAGCCGCACGGCCTCGCTGATACGGAACTGCGCCGTGACATCGACGAGCCAGTAACCCGGCAAGCTTACGATCTCCGACGGGTTGGGCCAGGGCGGGAAGAAGACGTCACGGCGCGTGCCGCCGTAGTCGGCGGTCAGTGTCAGGCTGCCGCGATCGTCGAGAAAACGAACATCGGCCCGCAGGCTGCCGGCATGCCGCGGGCGGCGCAGCTCGGCGGCACTGTCGGAATCCCGTGCGTCGGTGTAGGTGTAATTGGCCGTGATATCGGCATCCGGGCCGACAGCCCAGCGCAAGCCGATCTCGATGCCGCTGCGCCGGCTGGTGCCGGTCATGTTGATGGCAGTGCAGGGCGCCGGCCAAGGATCCGGGCAATGAAACCCGTTGATCTCGTTGTCGAGGTCCTGGCGAAACGCGTTGACGTTGACGACGACAGGGCCGAAGGAATGATCGAGGCCGACGTCGTAGGAGATCGAGCGTTCGGGTTCGAGGTCCGGATTGCCGGCAAAACTCCCGGGGAAAAAGCCGAAGCGCTCGATGAACGTCGGCGTCTTCTGGCCGGTGCCGGCGTTGGCGCGCAGCGTCGTCGCATCGCCGAGGCGCCAGGCCAGAGAAGTACGCCCCGTCAGGCTGTTCTCGAAGTCGCTGTTGTCCTCGAAACGCGCGCTGAGCAGCACCGTGGCGTGCTCGCCGGCGCGCATCCGCAGGTCGGCAACCGCACTCGTGGCGTCCATCTGCTGGTCCTGATTGGGGTCGTCGAACACGACGGCACCGCGCTGTTCGAAGCGCGTTTGTTCGTGCTCGAGCGCGAGCGAGAGCAGGTGGTCCGCAAGCGTTACGTCGGCCTGGTAGGCCAGCGTCACACGATCGGACGCGGACGACGAGTCTTCGAGTCCGCCGACAAGGTTGCGGTTGTCACTGCCGAAGTAACGCACAGCAACGTGGTGACGGTCGCGTTGATCGGGTCGCCCGAAGGAGGCGCCGAGCTGCGCGTACGCCTGTTTCGCGTCCGTGGCGACGTCGGAGTCGGCGGGCAGGCCCGTGACGGAGAAATCCACGGCGTCGAACTGCGAATAAGCGTCGACGACACGTGCCCCGAGATGCACGGCGAACGACTCACGCGGCGCAAAGCGCGCATTGAACGTGCCGGTCATGATGTCGGCATCGTCCTTCTCGTCGCCCGTGCGCGCGATGTTCTCGCCGTCGGTAGTGAGTTGTTCGACTCCGAAGGCGACCGACCAGTCGTCGTCGCCGAATCCGCCATTGAAGGCACCGTTCAGTGTGTTCGCGCTGCCGGCCTCGAGGTAGGCGCCGAAGCCGGGTCCGCCCGCGCCCGAACGTGTGACGATGTGTACGACACCGCCGATGGCATCCGAGCCCCAGAGCGCGCTCTGCGGACCGCGGACGATTTCGATGCGTTCGATGTTGGCCGTTGCGAGGTATTCCCAGCGGAACTCGTCGCCGGTTGCCGGGTCGTTCGCCCTGATACCGTCGATCAGGACCAGCACATGGTTGGCTTCCGAGCCGCGGACACGCACCTGCGTCTGCGAGCCCGCGACGCCGGTATGGCTGACGGCAAAACCCGGCACCGCGCGCAGCAGGTCCGTCACGTAGCGGGCCTGCCGTTGCTCGATCTCATCGCGCGAAATGATCGTCACGGCGCTGCCGACGTCGGCGGCCGAGATTGGTGCACGCGACGCCGTGACCACGATCTGGTCGAGTGTTTCGTCGGCCAGGGCCCGGTCGGCGAACCAGGTTGCGAGGCCGGTGGCGGCCAGGATGGCGATCGGGTATTTCATCGTCTCTCCCCCGCGTCTTCCCCGACGCGATCGAAAGTGAGCCTGTCGCCAGGCCGGTCTCCGGACTCATGAGTGGCGGCTTGCCGTGCCGGTCGCCTTCCCACGCGATGCGCGTAGTGGCCTGATGACCGACGAGCTCATTTACCGTTGCGGGGGCAGTGACGGGATTGCCTCGCGGCGCACCGTCTTCCCGATTAAACGCGCGGCGAGGAATCGCGTTGCGTCACCTGGTGAATTCGCGATGCAGTGTGCCTGAGTCGCGTGTCGTCCTGCAAGTTTGCGGTGAAGCGAAGGGGCCTATCCCTGGTCGAGCAACTCCCGCAGGTTGATGACGGCTGCATTGGCTCGCGCGAGGTAATTGGCCATGACGAGCGAATGATTGGCCGTGAAGCCAAAGCCGCCGCCGTTCAGGACCATCGGGGAGCGTAAGGGATCGAGGCTGGCCTCGAGTTCGCGGATGATTTGCCGCACGCTCGCCTGCGCATTCTTGTCCTCGAGGACGTGCGCGAAATCGAATTCTGCCGCGCGGAAGAAATGCACGAGCGCCCAGGCGGCCCCGCGCGCCTCGAAGAAGATATTGTCGGTCTTCCACCACGAGGTACGGACATCCACGGTGTCGGGCTGCGGCCCGGCCGCTTCGGCAGCCGCGTCGCCGGCGAGGTCGTCGTTAATGCGGGTCCGCGCAACGCTGTTGCCGAGACGACGCGTCAGGCTTCCGAGCCGTTTCTCGACCTGCGACAACCATTCACGCAGGTTGTCGGCGCGGGCAAAGAAGACGGTCTCCGGGTCGCCCGCAACGAGGCGGTCGCGGTAGTCGCTGAAAAGCGCGATGCCGTCGCTGTACTCCGATTCGGTGGTCGGGAATACCCACGAGTCATTGTCGTAGAACAGTCTGCGCGTGCCCTCCGTGACATCCGGGTCTTCCTTCGACTGTGACTGGCTGCGCGTGTAGTCGTCACGCATGACGCGTGCGAGGTCGCTGACCTGGTTGATAACACCCAGTTCCCAGCTCGGAATATTGTCGAGGAAAACGAACGGCGGCAGCTTGTCGTTGGTCAGGTAACCGCCGTTCTTGTCGAGCAGCGTCTCGGCGACGCGAATCAGCGTGTCGACGGTGGAGAAGCCGACGATGGCGGTTTCCTGGTCGCCAGAACGGTTGACCCAGAAGATCTTCGGCTCGCGCGATACCCAGAAGCCGATGACGAACATGAGCAACAGGATGACGCCGACCGTCCAAGCGGTTCTCCGCGTCCATTTGGCCGTCGCGAGTAAGTTCTTAGCCGATCGTTCCATCGCTCTCGTCCTTAATTAGGTGCCGGACACCCTATAACGGGTCTAATAGGGTGTCCGGCACCATATTTGATTGGGGTGTCCGGCACCGTGTTCAAGGGGACAGAGATTCTACCAGTTTCGGGAGGACGGCCCCCGAGTTTCCGGCCAGGGCGAAGTCGAAGTGTGCGGCATACATCGTCGGGTTCGGGTTGATCTCGGCGACGACCGCGCCGTTCTGCCGCGCGAGGTCGACGAGTCCCGCGGCAGGGTACACGAGGGACGACGTGCCGACCGAAAGGAATACGTCGCAATCGGCGGCGGCTGCACAGGATTGCTCGAGCGCGTGTTCGGGGATCGCCTCGCCGAACCAGAC
The DNA here is from genome assembly GCA_041616535.1 of Woeseiaceae bacterium. Taxonomy (GTDB): domain Bacteria; phylum Pseudomonadota; class Gammaproteobacteria; order Steroidobacterales; family Woeseiaceae; genus UBA1847. The sequence continues at coordinate 5,718 of JBFJQO010000053.1, forward strand.
AACGCCGGGTCGCAGGTGGCCGCCACAGTCCGGGCAGACCGGGACGTCGAGGCTTTCGTCGCCGACGTGCAGCGTACGGTCTGCGTAACAACGGTCCTCGAAAATATTGCCGTGAAACTCGATTACGTCGCGGCTGCCCGCGCGCTGGTGCAAGTTGTCGACATTCTGCGTGACGAGCGTCAGCCGGGGTACGAACTTGGCGAGCCGCGCCAGCGCGATGTGCCCCGGGTTCGGTTGCGCTTCGGTGACGATCTGGCGTCGCCAGCGATACCAGCGCCAGATCAGGGCCGGATCGGCCAGGAATGCGTCGGGGGTGGCGAGTTCCTCGGCCCGGTACTGCGCCCAGAGCCCGTCCTGGGCCTCGCGAAACGTCGGCACACCGCTCTCGGCCGAGACGCCGGCGCCCGTCAGCACGCACACGTGACGCGCATCCCGGAGCGCGGCAAGAAGCGGCTCCGGAATGTCGCTACGTTCTGTCATGGCTACGCGGCGAGCTGCCGCAGCACGTAGTGCAGGATGCCGCCGTTCTCGTAGTAGTCGCGTTCCTTGGGCGTGTCGATGCGCACCTGCGCCTCGAACGTCGTGACCTTGCCGTCGTCGGCCGTTGCGGTCACGGTTACCGTTTTCGCGGCCGCATCGGTCTGGCCCTTGACGTCGAAGGTCTCCTTGCCGGTCAGTCCGAGGCTTTCGGCATCCTGACCTTCCAGGAACTGCAGCGGCAGCACGCCCATGCCGATCAGGTTGGATCGATGGATGCGCTCGAAACTCTTGGCGATGACGGCCTTGACGCCGAGCAGGACTGTACCCTTTGCAGCCCAGTCGCGCGACGAGCCCGTGCCGTACTCGGCGCCGGCCAGCACGATCAGCGGCGTGCCTTCGGTCCTGTAGCGGACCGAGGCGTCGTAGATCGACATCTGCTCGCCGCTCGGCTGGTGGCAGGTCCAGCCGCCTTCGGTCCCCGGTGCCAGCCTGTTGCGCAGGCGGATGTTGGCGAACGTACCGCGCATCATGACCTCGTGATTGCCACGGCGCGAGCCGTAGGAATTGAAGTCGACGGGTTTGACACCGTGCGCCTCGAGGTATTGGGCGGCGGGGCTGTCCTTGGCGATGGCGCCGGCCGGCGAGATGTGATCGGTCGTGACCGAGTCGCCGAGCAACGCCAGGACGCGCGCACCTTCGATGTCGGTGACCGGATCGGGCCGGCCCGACATGCCGTCGAAATACGGCGGGTTGCGCACGTAGGTCGAGTCGGCTTCCCATCTGTAGATATCGCCGGTCGGGGAATCGACGCGCTTCCAGTTGTCGTCGCCCTCGAAGACCTTGGCGTAGCTCGACGTAAACATGGCCGAATCGATGTTCGCTCCGACGACGTCGTAAATTTCCTGCTGCGACGGCCAGATGTCGCGCATGTAGACGTCATTGCCGTCCTGATCCTGGCCGAGCGGGTCGTTGTACAGGTCGACGTTCATGTTGCCGGCCAGCGCATACGCCACGACGAGCGGCGGTGACGCGAGGAAGTTGTGCTGCACAAGCGCGTGAATGCGCCCCTCGAAGTTACGGTTGCCCGAAAGCACGGCGGTGCCAACGACGTTGCCGGTCGTGACCGCATTCGCGATCTCGGGCTTGAGGGGTCCCGAGTTACCGATACAGGTCGTACAACCGTAGCCGACCGTGAAGAAGCCGACCGCTTCGAGGTCGTCGATGAGCTCGGCTTTCTCGAGATAGTCCGACACGACGCGCGAGCCGGGCGCCAGGCTCGTCTTGACCCAGGGCTTGGCCTTGAGCCCCCTGGCCGCCGCGTTCCGTGCGAGCAGGCCCGCCGCGATCATGACCGCCGGGTTCGACGTATTCGTGCAGCTCGTGATCGCCGCGATGAGGATCGAGCCGTCATTGATCTCGACGTCCTGGCCGTCGAGTTTCGCGATGCTGCTGCCGCCTGTGTCGCGCTTGGCGATCGTGTCGGCAAGAATCTTCTCGTACGATGCCGCGGCCGCGCTCAGCGCGATGCGATCCTGTGGCCGCTTGGGCCCGGCGATGCTGGGCTCGACGTCACCGAGATCGAGTTCGAGGATATCCGTGTACAACGCATCGGGCTGGCCGTCTTCGCGCCACATGCCCTGCGCCTTCGCGTAGGCCTCGATCAATTCGCACTGCGCATCGTCGCGCCCCGAGAGTTTCAGGTAGCGGATCGTCTCACCGTCGATCGGGAAGATGCCGCAGGTCGAACCGAATTCCGGCGCCATGTTGCCGAGGGTCGCACGGTCCGCGAGCGGCATTTGCGACAGGCCGTCGCCGAAGAACTCGACGAACTTCCCGACCACGCCTTTGTTGCGCAGCATTTCGGTACACGTCAGCACGAGGTCGGTCGCGGTCGTCCCTTCCTTCAACTTGCCGCTGAGCTTGAAGCCGATGACATGCGGTATCAGCATCGTGATCGGCTGTCCGAGCATCGCGGCTTCCGCCTCGATGCCGCCGACGCCCCAACCAAGAACGCCGAGGCCGTTGATCATCGTCGTGTGCGAATCGGTGCCGACGACGGTATCGGGATAAGCGCGACGCATGCCGTCCTTCTCGACGTCGAACACGACGCGGCTCAGGTACTCGAGGTTGACCTGGTGCACGATACCCGTGTTCGGCGGCACGACCTTGAAATTGTCGAAGGCCTGCTGGCCCCATTTCAGGAACGAGTAGCGCTCCTTGTTTCGCTGGAATTCGATCTTGGTATTCAAATCGAGCGCGTTTGCGGCGCCGTAGTGATCGATCTGGACCGAGTGGTCGATGACGAGCTCGGCCGGCGACAGCGGGTTGATGTCTTCGGCAGATCCGCCGAGCTTGACGACCGCGTCGCGCATCGCGGCGAGATCGACGACGGCGGGTACGCCCGTAAAGTCCTGCAGGACGACGCGTGCCGGCGTGAAAGAGATTTCGGTGCTCGGGGTAGCTTGCGGATCCCAGTTGGCCAGCGCAAGGATGTCGTCGCGCGTGACGTCGCGGCCGTCCTCGTGGCGCAACAGGTTCTCGAGCAGGATCTTGAGGGAATAGGGCAGGCGGTCTACGTGGCCGTCCTTGACTGCGTCGAGGCGGTAGATTTCGAAGTTTTTGCCACCTGCGCTCAACGTCGAAAGCGCGCCGAAGCTGTCCGTCATTGATGAATCTCCGGAGTTTTGAGGTTGTTCGGGCGGCTGGATAAGCCGCGGGGTGCGCATTATAGCGGAAGGGTCCCGGGGCTGCTCACCCCAATTGGTCGATGACGGCCCCGCCGAGGCATAGACTTTCGTCGTAAAACACGACGTATTGGCCGGGCGCGACGGCGCGCTGGCGCTCGTCGAAGCGCACGTCGAGACGGCCATCGCCGAGGCCGGTGACGATGCAGCCCTGGTCGGGCTGGCGATACCGGACCTTGGCCTTGCAACGCAGGCCGTCGGCGAGGCCCGCCGGCGCTCTGCCGATCCAGCTCGCGTCGGTCGCGGTGAGACCCTCGCTGAACAGCAGCTCGTGCTCGCCCTGGGCGACGATCAGCGCGTTGTCGTCCAGGTCCTTGGCGACGACGTACCAGGGAAGCTCCGGGCGACCGTGGATGCCGCCGATGTGCAGGCCCTGTCGCTGGCCGAGCGTGTAATACATGAGACCCTGGTGCTCACCGACGACATCGCCACCCGGTGTCCGAATCGGACCCGGGTTGGCGGGGATGTAGGTCGCGAGAAACTCGCGGAACGGGCGCTCGCCGATGAAACAGATTCCGGTCGAGTCTTTCTTGTCGTGGATGGCGAGGCCGCGGTCGCGCGCGATCCGGCGTACCTTGTCTTTCATCAGCTCGCCGAGCGGGAAGATCGTTTCCGCGAGCGCCTCGGCGCTGACCGCGTGCAGGAAGTAGCTCTGGTCCTTGTCCGGATCCATGCCCTTGAACAGCGCGCCGTGACCATCGACGATCCCGCTGCGGGCGTAGTGCCCGGTGGCCAGCCGGTCGCCGCCCAGGCGCTTGGCGTAGTCGCGGAACACGCCGAACTTGATCTCGCGGTTACAGAGAACGTCGGGGTTCGGCGTGCGGCCCTTACGGTACTCGTCGAGGAAATACTCGAACACCTGGTCGCGATATTGTTGCGAGAAGTTTACGTGGTGCAGCGGCATGTCGAGTTGCTCACAGACGCGGCGCGCATCCTGCAGGTCCGCTGCGGCCGTGCAGTAGCCGGCGTCGTCCTCCCAGTTGGTCATGTGCAGGGCGTGGACGTCGTAGCCTTCATCTTTCAGGCGCAGAGCGGCGACCGCCGAATCGACGCCGCCCGAGAGGCCGAGTATTACTCGCTGAGTCATTGCGCGCGGATTCTAACATCGCACCCGATGTCCGGATGACCTACGTACAAATACATAGGCATGGCACGTCAACGGCCGGGCGTGGGCGGCGTTCCTGCAATGCACACGCCAATAAGGAGCGAAACGATGAAAACCCGCACAGCTATCAGCCTCGTCGCGGCCGTCGCACTTGCCACGACCGCGCTATCGGCCGCCGCACAGGGCCATCGTGGCCAGGGAGACGGGGCGCAGGCCCACGACCGGGCCAAGGTCGAACGCGGACAACGTGACTACGATCGCGACCGCATCCGCGACCGCGACCGGATCCATGTTCCGGCAGAGCAAAGGGATCGCGACCAGGATCGTCAGCAGGACCGGATCCATCAGCCCGATAACGCTGA
>JBFJQO010000054.1:0-10333 GCA_041616535.1 Woeseiaceae bacterium
CAGTATCGGCAACCGCGTCGCGCTCAATGACGAGCAGCTCGCGGCGCGTTTCGCGGACGCGGGGTTCCGCGGTTGGGCCAGTCGCGTCAAGGTGCCCGCCGTCATCACGAGCGAGCGCGAGTCGCGCGGCGTCACGCTGCTCGGGATCGACCCGGCGGCAGAAGAAGGGTTCCTGTTTTTCGACTATGACGACGTCGAGGGGCGCTTCCTCGAGGGCCCGGACGACACGGGCATCGTCATCGGCGCGAAGCTCGCAAGTACACTCGAAACCCAGGTCGGCAAGCGCGTCGTCATCATGAGCCAGGACCCGGACAATGAGATCGCCGATCGTGGCTATCGTGTCGTCGGGCTGTTCACGGCCAGCATGCCGGCCTTCGAGGATGGCTACGTGTTCGTCGGCAAGTCCGTGGCGCAGAAGATGCTCCGGATCGGCGCCGCGACGACCGAAGTGTTCTTCGTCGGCGACGACTATCGCGACGTCGAGCCGACGTACGAGAAAGTCGCCGCGGCCGTCGACGATTCGGTGGAGGTGCGGCGCTGGTACGAGGTCGACACGTATCTCGGCACAATGCTCAGGGTCATGGACGGTTTCGTGCTGATCTGGGTGATCGTGATCTTCCTCGCGCTGTCGTTCGGGCTCGTCAACACGCTCGTCATGGCCGTGTTCGAGCGCGTCCGCGAAATCGGCCTGATGATGGCGCTCGGCATGAAGCCCGGTATGATCCTCGGACAGATTGTCATCGAGTCGATGTTGCTGCTCGCCGTCGGTCTCGCGATCGGCGACGTGCTGGCCTGGGCCAGCATCCAGCCCATCAAGGACGGCCTCGATATTTCGGTCGTCGCCGAGGGCATGGAAATGATGGGTGCATCCAGCATCCTGTACCCGAAACTGACTTTGTACGACGTCGTCCTGGCCAATGTCGTCGTGCTGATCCTGGGATTCCTCGCGAGCCTGTCGCCGGCGTGGCGCGCGTCGCGTTACGAACCCGTCGAGGCCATTACGAAGGTGGGATGATGACTGCAGTTCGTTGCGTGGATCTTTGCAAGACCTACCGCCAGGGTGATGAGGACATCAAGGCGCTCGACCATCTCAGCATCGAGATCGGCAAAGGCGACTTCGTCTGCCTGATGTCACCGTCGGGCGGCGGCAAGACGACGTTGCTCAACGCGATCGGCGGGCTCGACATTCCCGACAGCGGCGAGGTGTGGATCGCCGGGCAGCGTATCGACCGCATGTCGAAGGGCGAACTCGCCGACCTCAGGCTTGCGAACATCGGGTTCGTCTTCCAGGCTTACAACCTGATCCCCGTGCTGACAGCGCAGGAAAACGTCGAATTCGTCATGCAGGTGCAGGGCGTGCCGGCCGCCGAGCGGCGCGAGAAGTCCTACGCGATCCTCGAGGAGGTCGGCCTGCAGGGCCTCGAGGGGCGCCGGCCCGCCGAGATGTCAGGCGGGCAGCAACAGCGTGTCGCGGTCGCGCGCGCCATCGTGTCGCGGCCCGAACTGGTGCTGGCCGACGAGCCGACCGCCAACCTGGACTCGAAGGCGTCGGGCGAACTGATGGAGCTGTTCACGCAGCTCAATGCGCATCACGACACGACATTCGTCATCGCGACGCACGATCGTCGCGTCATGCGCTACGCCAAGCGCATCGTGCGCATGCTCGACGGCCGGATTGTCGAGGATGTCGAGCAGAATGCGGCCTGAGCCGCTCCTTCTGCTGCTCCTGTTGCCGGCCTTCGCCGCCGCTGACGAAGTGACGACGGCGTACGGCGGACACGCGAAAGTCCGCGTGACGGGCCAGAGCTTCCCCGACGACAGCCTGTTTCGCGACCGCGTCGGCGGCGACGCGATCGACGCGCTGGCGGACCTGCGCCTGAACCTCGTCGCGAAGACCGGCGGCTGGACCGTCGATGCCGGCTGGCAGCTCGTTGCGCTGAACGCCGATACGTTGCCGCTCAGCGGGTTGCCGGGCGACGATCGCCGCCTCTTCGACCTGACCGCCGTCATCGACTCAGGCGGCAACGGTGCGGTGCTGCACCGGCTCGACCGGATCTGGATCGGCTATGCGAGCGAAAAGGCCGTGGTGCGGCTCGGCCGGCAGGCGCTGTCGTGGGGAAACGGCCTGTTCTACGCGCCGATGGATCTCGTCAACCCGTTCGACCCGGCGTCGATCGACACCGAGTACAAGGCCGGCGACGACATGTTGTACCTGCAGTACCTGCGCGACAGCGGCGACGACCTGCAGGCAGCCCACGTCGCACGGCGCGATCCGCTGAGCGGCGACGCTGGCGCCGAAGACGCGACGACGGCCGTCAAATACCACGGCTTCGCGGGGCCCACCGAGTACGACCTGCTCGTCGCGCAGAGCTACGGCGACACCGTGCTCGGCGTCGGGTTCGTCCGCAGTATCGGCGGCGCCGTGTGGAGCGCCGACGTCGTCGTCAGCGACACCGATCTCGATACCCGGGCGCAGTTCGTGACCAACCTGACCTATTCATGGACCGCGTTCGACAGGAACATGAGCGGGGCGATCGAGTACTACTTCAATGGTTTCGGCCAGGAGAGCGACGCCTACGACCCGGCGAGCCTGCTGGCAAACCCGAACCTGCTGCGGCGTGTCGAGCGCGGCGAGCTGTTCGCGCTGGGGCGTCACTACGTTGCCGGAAGCGTCATGATCGAAATGTCGCCGTTGTGGACTCTGACGCCGACACTGCTGGCCAACGTGACCGACCCGAGCGGTCTCCTGCAGTTCGTCACGAACTACAGCCTGTCGGACGACATGACCCTGCTCGGCAGCATCAACGTGCCGCTCGGTCCGAGCGGCAGCGAATTCGGCGGCATCGATTCGGGAGTCCCCGGCCGCTACCTGTCGCGGGACGCCGGGTTCTTCGCGCAGTTCGCCTTCTACTTCTGAAGGCTGTCGATAAGGCGCCGGAAACCGGATTCGACTTCGAGTTCGAACACGGGGTCGCGAATGTGATCGTACATGCTCGTGTCGACACGGTACGGTTCGGCATCGAGCATCAGGTCGATGCGCCGGAACAGGTCGTTCTCCTCCCAGCGCATGTGGTTGCGCAGGCGCCGTGAATAGGCGGACGTATCCTCGATCATCTTGTCGCGGCGCACGGCTGAGCCAGCGTTGATCGCCTCGACCTCGTTACGCAGCAATGTGCCGAGGTGCGCGATGTCGCTGTGATCGTCGGGCACGTGGTCGAGGTCCTCGGACAGGTCGGGCCGCCGTATGCGCAACTGTTCGTAGACGACGTCCTCCTTGGGGTGATGGACGGCGTCCGGGTAGACGGTCATGTAGTGCATGATCTCGCCGAACAGCTCGAAGTCCGGGTCCTTCCCGGCCTCCATGTCCTCGACGATCCGGTCCATGAGGTCCAGTACGACCGTCATGTTCTCGTGGTCGCGCCTGAGATCGACCATCAGTTCGCGTGCGTCAGTTTCCATGCGCCAATAGTGGCGATCCCGCGGGGGCAAGACTATCGGGAGAATCCCCTAGAAGCGGGCCCAGGACAAAAAAACGGCCCCGCCTTGCGGGGCCGTTTTCTCGCGCGATTTCCGGCCGGGTCAGAAGAACTTCCGAGCCATGCCGAGGATGTCGTCGAGGCCGGACTTCGCGCCGCCCAGGCCTCCGATCAGGTCGCCGAGCGGCCCGAGGCCGCCGCGTGAGGCCGATGTGCCGAGCTCGCGGCCGGACGCGGTTTTCTTGGCCATGGCGCCCATGGCGAGGGTGGCCAGCAGCGGCAGCGCTTTCTTGATCAGGCCGGCGTCGACGCCGGTCTCCTGCGCGGCCGCGGCGGCGACGTTGCGGCTGACGTCCTTCGATCCGAAGATGTGGCCGAGGATGCGGTTGCCGTCCGTGCGCGTGTCGTCGGCGCCCATCAGCGCCGGGTTGTCGATGTAGCGGTCGTGGCCGCCCGTTTCGAGCGCGTGCCGGAGTCCCGCGAGCCCGCCGTCGCTGGCCGTGTTTTTCTGCAGGCCGCGCATCAGCGCCGGCGCGAGCGCCCCGATCACTTTCGAGGTATCGCCCGAGTCGAGCCCGACGGCGCTGGCCAGTCCGCCAACGCTGTCCCCGCCGCCCGAGGCTTGCAATAGGTCCATCAGGTCCATGATTCTCTCCGTGCGGCCCTATTTGTCGAGCGGGATGCGGATCTTCTGGCCCGGGTAGATCTTGTTCGGATCGTCGATGATGTCGCGATTGGCCTCGAAGATCTTCATGTACTTCGACGCACTGCCGTAATAACGCTTGGCGATCGCGCCGAGCGTGTCGCCGCTGACGATCTCGTAGACCTCGGCCTTCTCTTTCGGTTCTTCGGGCTTCGGTGCCGGCGCCTTGAGGTCATCGGCGACGACTTTCGTGACGCCCTTGACGTTGCCGGCGATCAGGATGGCCTGCTCGCGGGCGGCCGGCGTGGCGCAGTCGCCACAGAGCGTGACGGTGCCATCGTCGAACTGGACGTCGAGATTGCTGAGACCGGTCGTCTTGATCTCGAGGTGTTGCTTGATGTTGTCGGCGGCTTCCGCGTCGGTGTCGAACAGCTGGCGGCCAACGTCTTTGACGAAGTCGAACAGTCCCATGGTTTTCTCCCTCTTTGCTGTGACTTGTACGGTGGTCAACCGGCATCGTGCCGGTATCCCGAGAGTATACGACGCCCTGAGTGATCTTTTGGTCACATCGGCGTCTCTTCTTATATCGAGCGACGCGCCGGGCGGTATACTGGTGGCCGTAACAATGAGGGGTAATTGATGCGCAAGGCAACTATTTTCCTGCTGCTCAGTTTCACGATGCTGTTCGGATGCTCGGTGAACCCGGTTACCGGCAAGAAGGAGCTCGTGTTCATGAGCACGGCGCAGGAAATCGAGATGGGCCGGCAGAACTACGCGCCGATGCAGCAGTCGCAGGGCGGCGCATACGACATCGACCCGGCGCTGACCACCTACGTGCGCGGCGTCGGCAACAAGGTCGCGGCGCAAAGCGGCGTCGCTCTGCCGTACGAGTTCGTGGTCCTCAACAACTCGGTCCCGAATGCCTGGGCGCTGCCGGGAGGCAAGATCGCAATCAACCGCGGCCTGCTGACCGAGCTCGAGTCCGAGGCCGAGCTCGCGGCCGTGCTCGGCCACGAAGCCGTGCACGCGGCGGCGCGCCACTCGGCACAGCAGCAGTCACGCGCAATGCTGATGCAGGTCGGTGTCATCGGCACGGCGATCGCGGCCAGCGACAGCGATTACGGCGGCCTGATCGTTGGCGGTGCCAACCTGCTCGCACAGGCCGGTCTCGCGAAGTACGGGCGCAGCGCGGAACTCGAGTCCGACCTCTATGGCATGCGGTACATGTCGCAGGCCGGCTACGACCCGCAAGGGGCCGTCGAACTGCAGCAGACCTTCTTACGGCTCAGCGAAGGTCGCCAGACGAACTGGCTGAGCGGCCTGTTCGCGAGCCACCCGCCGTCGCTGGAACGGGTCGAGGCCAATCGCGCGACGGCCGCGACCCTGCCCCCCGGGGGCAAGGCGGGCAAGGCCGAGTATTCCCGCGCCATGGCGCGCACGATGCAGCTCAAGCCGGCCTATGACGCTTACGACGAAGGCCGCAAGGCGCTGGCCGCAAAGGAGTTCGACAAGGCGCTGGCGTTGTCGAACAAGGCGCTCGACCTGTTCCAGGGCGAGGCGCATTTTCACGCGCTGCGCGGCGACATCCGCCTCGTGCAGGATAACTACGACTGGGCCGTGACCAACTACACGCGGGCCATCGAGCGGCGCAGCGAGTTCTTCTACTACCACCTGCAGCGCGGTATTGCGCGCAAGGAGCTCGGGCAGCAGGCGGAGGCCGTGACCGACCTCGAGCGCAGCCTCGAACTGCTGCCGACGGCGCCCGCGCATTACGCGCTCGGCGACATCGCCAAGCAGCGCGGCGACATGCCGCGCGCGATCGAGCATTACAGGGTCGTGGCGAAAGCCGGCGGCGACTACGGCAAGCTGGCCTCGGCCGAGCTCGTCAGGCTCGAACTGCCGTCCAACCCGGGCGCCTACGTCAATCGAGCCTGCTCGGCCGACGGGAACGGAAAGCTCGTCGTTTCGGTCAGAAACGAGACCACGGTGCAGATTGCCGGCGTCCAGGTTGCCGTCCAGTACACCGAGGGCGGACGGCAGGTGCAGCAGCGCTTCAATATCAACGGGCAGATTCCGCCCGGGCAGGTTGCAAGCGTGAACACGGGCCTCGGGCCGTACACACCGGACGCCGGTTGCCCGGCGCAGGTGATTGCCGCGGAGGTCGCCGAGTAACACAGTGGAGAACACCATGCCCAGGATCGCCATCGCCGTCGTCGTGAGTCTGCTGGCCGGCATTGCTATCGGTGCCCGGATCCTGTCCGACGATCGCGCAGCGCCGACGACGGCGGCCGCGGAAGCGGCGAAGCTCGATAGCGACGTGCCGGCCGAAGACCGGATCGCGCGCCTCGAGCGCATCATCGACGAGGAACGCGAGGCGCGCATCGCGCTCGAGGACACGCTCGCGATGCTGTTCGAGGACATCGAGCAGCTGCGCAACAGTCGCGACTCGGCTGCGGCGTCGCGGCGTGCACAAGCGGAGGTGGTACGCGAGGTAAGCGCAGTGCGCGAGCGCAGGGAGCGCGACGAAGCCGCCTGGATGCGCGACTACCAGGAGCGGCGCGTCGCGCGCCTCGTCGAGGGCGGGATTCCCGAGAACGAGGCGCGCTATATCCTCGAGCAGGAGTCCGAAGCCGAGTTCAAGGCGATGCAGGCGGCCTGGGAGGCACAACGCGAGGGCGAGGGCTTCGATCCGTTGAACGCGGCGGCAAACCCGCAGTCGATCCTGCGCGAGACACTCGGCGACGATGCCTACGCGCGTTACCTCGAGGCGCAGGGACAACCGACCTCGATCAGCGTTACGCAGGTCCTGGCCGGCTCGCCGGCCAACGACGCCGGCCTGCAGCCCGGCGACCAGGTGGTCAGCTACAACGGTGAGCGCGTCTTCAACGTCGTCGACCTGCGCGGCCTGACGATGCAGGGCAGGCCCGGCGAGGACGTCGTTATCGAGGTCGACCGCGACGGTGTCCGTATGCAGCTGACCGTGCCCCGCGGGCCGATCGGTATCACGGGCTCTGGCGCGAACGTGCGCGGCATGCGTTGGTGGGGCGGCTGACGGCGACGCGCCACGGCGGTGGATAAAGAACGCCGCCGGATGCAAAATGGGGGCGTCAATAAAAAGAGGTTGTCAAAGCCCTTGAGCCGCCTGCGCTACACGGTTCCCAACTCATTCACGGCCCTGAGCCTGCTGCTCGGGATCGCGTCCATTGCGACGACGCAGCTCGGCGAACTCGAACTCGCGGCCTGGATTATCGTGTGGTGCGCCCTGCTGGACGTCATGGACGGGCTGTCGGCGCGCCTGCTCAAGGCGACCTCCGACTTCGGTGCCGAATTCGACTCGATGGCCGATCTCGTCTCGTTCGGCGTGGCCCCGGCCGTGCTGATGCTCAACGCCGGCATCCAGATCGGCGGCATCGACGTCGGCACGGGCCAGTTCTGGGTGCTGTCCGTGGCGATCGGCGTTTTCGCACTGGCCGGCGCGATGCGCCTCGCGCGCTTCAACCTGTTTTCGGACCAGCCGAGCGGCGGCTGGTTTACGGGCGTGCCGATTACGGCGATGGGCGGCGGCATCGTGCCGGCCTTCGTGCTCGTGCTGATACAGTACCCGGATGTCGCGGCGTCGTTGCCGCTGCACCTGCACCTGCCCGTGCTGATGTTCGTCCTCGCGTTGCTCATGATCTCGCGTATTCGCTTCCCGAAAGCGGTCAAGCGCGACAGCCTTTTCATCAATGGCTTCCAGGCGGTCGTCGTCGCCAGCATCTATTATTGCGGCATCACGCGCTCCTACCCGGAATTCCTGCTGAGTCTGGGTGTGTTCATTCTCGTTTCCGGGATCATTGCCGGGCGCATAACGCGCGACCGCTGACGACACGGGGCCCATCGCGATGACCACGACCATTACCGTTCTGATTATCTACCTGGGCATCCTGGCCGGGCTGGCGATCTGGAGTCGCCGCGAGACGCACACGCTGTCGGGGTTTTATCTCGCCGGCAAGAAACTGCCGTTCTGGGTGGTCGCGTTCAGCACCAATGCCACGGGCGAAAGCGGCTGGCTGCTGCTGGGCCTGTCCGGCATGGGTTACCTGGTGGGCGCACAGGCCTATTGGGTCGTCGTCGGCGAGATCGTCGGCATCGGCGCGTCGTGGTGGCTCATGTCACGGCGCCTCAAGAAACTCGGCGACGAAACCGATTCGATCACGGTGCCGGACGTGCTCGCCGCGAAGTTCGCCGACAAGTGGCACCTGATTCGCGCCGCTGCCGTGCTGATCATCGTCGTCATGGTGACGACGTACGTGACCGCACAGATGGTCGCGACCGGCAAGGCGTTTTCCGAGTTCCTCGGCATGAAATACGAGACCGGCGTGATCGCCGGATCCGTCATCATCATCGCGTACACGTTCGTCGGCGGTTACAAGGCCGTCTCGTACACGGATGTCGTCCAGGGTGTGCTCATGCTGCTCGGCCTGATCGCAGTACCCGCGGCCGCGATCGTCGCCACCGGCGGATGGAGCAGCGTCGAGGCCTCGCTGATGCGCCAGGACCCGGCGTTGCTCGACATGTTCAATTTCGGCGAGACGCCCGCGTGGATCGGAATCGCGAGCTTCCTCGCGATCGGCCTGCCGTTTCTCGGCGTGCCACAACTCCTGATCCGCTACATGTCGGCGCGCGACGACGGCGAGATTCGCAAGGCGCGCATCATGTCCCTGATCGTGCTGTTCGTCTTCACGTTCGGTGCCGTGACGGCCGGCGTCGCGGGCCGGGCGCTTTATCCCGGGCTCGACGATCCGGAACGCATCTTCCCGGTGATCTCCAACAACCTGTTCCATCCCGTGATCTCCGGCATGCTGCTGGTCGTCGTCCTGTCGGCGATCATGTCGACCGTCGACTCGCTGTTGCTGCTGGCCTCGTCGTCGGTCGTGCGTGACACGTACCAGCGCATCATGGGCAGCACCGAGAGCGACGAGCGGCTGTCGAAATACGGCAAGATCGTGACGATCGTCATCGGCGTCATCGCCGTCGTGCTCGGCGTGCAGGAGCCGCGTGTCATATTCCACTTCGTGCTCGCGTCCTGGTCGGGGCTCGGTTCCGCCTTCGGGCCCGCGATGCTCGGCGTGCTCTACTACAAGCGCGTCACGTGGGAAGGCGTCCTGGCCGGCATGCTGGGCGGTTTCCTCGTCAGCGTCGTCTGGCTCAGTTTCTTCAAGGCCGACTACCACGGCCTGTACGAGGCGATCCCGGGCTTCATCGCCGGCATGGTGCTGACCTTCGGCATCAGCCGCCTGACGAGCAAGGCCGAGCGCTGACGATGTAACCGATCGGGCACGCCGACCCTATAACGGTGTATGACGACACTGCAGAGGGTGATTCGATGCGCTTACTCAAACTGATCCTGCTGGTCCTGTGCCTGGCGATCCCGGCCGTTGCCGCGGCCGAGGCGAATGAATCGGCAGACTGGTATTTCCATCTCGACCTCGAGCGCATGCGCTCCGAACCCGAGAGCCGCGGCGTGTATTCGTGGTTACAGGACGAGGTGTTTAACGAGGTCAGGACCGAAACCGGGATCGACATCGACGCCGAGGTCGATTCGATCACGGCGGTTTCGGTCGCGAACACGGGTCCCGTGATCGTCATGCAGGGCGCCTTCAGCCAGGCGACGAAAGACAAGCTCATGGCGCTGCTTGCGGCCGAAGGCGATATCGCCCCGAAGAAGTCGTCCGGCAAGTCGTACTTCCGCTTTGGCGACGAGGACGTCGCCGACCGGCACGTCCTGGTTGAGAGCCGCGACGTCGGCTACGGGCTGGCGATCGAGGAGGGCGCATGGATCAGCACCGACGTTCGCAACAAGATCCTCGTCACGGCGTCCGAGAAGGAAATGCAGGCACTCCTCGCCCGCAACGGCAGGCTCCCGGGCATGGACGGCGGCAAGGGCGCGCTGCTGGTGCTGTCGGCCGAGAAAACCCTGCTCCAGGCGAGCATGGACGGCGGCTTCCTGGACGGGAACGGCGCGTCCGGCTGGGATTCGAACATCCTGCGAAACGCCGAGCAGATCGGCCTGCTGATGGCGGCGAAGGCCGGCAAGATCGCGCTCGAAGCCAAGCTGGTTACGACGGACTCGGACATGGCCGAAGCGCTCGCGAGCGTCGCACGCGGCCTGATCAGCCTCATGTCCTTTGACGAGTCGATGGACGCTGAAACCAGCGCCGTGCTGCAGAGCGCG
>JBFJQO010000055.1:0-10325 GCA_041616535.1 Woeseiaceae bacterium
CTGAAACTCGAGAACGTGCGGGCCGGTGCCTTCGAGATGGCCCGGCGCCTGTTCGGCGTGACCTTCGAGCCCGTCGACGTCCCGGCCTGGAACCCGGTCGCCGTGTCGTTCGACGCCAGGAATGCCAACGGCGAGCACCTGGGCCTGTTCATGACCGACATGTATGCGCGGGACTCGAAGCGCGGCGGTGCTTGGATGAGTTCCTATCGCATGGCCTCGGACATCGGCGGCGAAGCCGTGCGGCCGCTCATCACGAACAACCTGAACCTGCCGTTGCCGCCCGCGGGCCAGCCGACGTTGATGCGCATGTCGGACGTCGAGACGCTGTTCCACGAGTTCGGTCACGGGCTGCACGGGCTCATGACGCAGATTCGCTACCCGACGTTTGCCGGCACGTCCGGCAGTCCGCGCGACTACACCGAGTTTCCGGCGCAGATTCTCGAGCACTGGACCACGCAGCCCGAGATGCTCGAGCTCTACGCCCGTCACTTCGAGACGGATGAGGTGATTCCCCCCGATCTCGTGGAGCGCATTCGCCTTGCCGGGAATCACAACCAGGGTTTCAGGACGACCGAATACATCGCCGCCTCGCTGCTCGACCTGCAGTGGCACATGCTGAGCCCGGAGGAGGCCGCAGGGATCACGGACGCGCGCGCTTTCGAGAAGCAGGTCCTCGAGCGCTACGGCCTGATCCCCGAGATCGAGCCGCGCTACCGCTCGCAATACTTCTCACACATTTTCGCGAGCACGACGGGCTACTCGGCCGGGTACTATGCGTATCTCTGGTCGGAGATCCTCGACGCCGACGGCTTCGACGCGTTCAGGCAGGCCGAGGACATCTTCGACCCGGAGATCGCAGCGCGGCTGCAGAAGTGGGTCTACGAGGCGGGCGGGCTGCGCGAGGCCGACGAGCTGTACCGCAATTTCCGCGGCCAGGATCCGAGCATCGAGCCGTTGCTGGAAGGCCGCGGCTTCGCGGTCGATCCGGACTGAAGCACGCTCAGCCGAGCAGTCGGGTGATGCCCCACCACAGGCCGGTCAGGCCGATGGCGAGGGATCCCGGGAGGACGATGGCGCGTCGATAGTGCCGCCGTCCTTCCTTGTCGCGCAGCCAACGCCGCAGGATCGAGCCCAGGGCGGCCGCGAGGAATATCACCGAGAGCTGCCCGATCTCGACGCCGAGATTAAAGCCGATCAGGGCGCTCCAGAACTGGCCGGGCGGCAGGCCGAGCGCGCCGAAAAAGCCGGCGAAACCGAGGCCGTGGACGAGGCCGAAGCCGAAGACGACGGCCGGCCGCCATTTCGTCATCTCTCGGAACGCGAGGTTTTCAATTGCGACGAAGGCGATCGTAAATGCGATCAGCGGCTCGACGACGGCCGGGCTCGGCGAAATGACGCCGGTTGCCGCGAGCGCGAGCGTCGCCGTGTGCGCCACCGTGAATGCCGAAATCTGCAGCACGAGCGCCTTGACGCGTACCGACGCGAGGAAGATCGCCAGCACGAACAGGATGTGGTCGGCGCCGTCCGGCAGGATGTGGCCGATTCCGATCGTCACGTACAGCCCGAAGGTCGACCAGAAACTTCGCTCGACTCCCGATTCGTCGAGTATCGGGTTGAGCGCGACTGGCGCGAGGTCGCCGGTTTCGCTGTCGAGCTCGGCCAGCGCGGCGCACAGTGCGGGGTCGAGTCCGTCATCGCCCGCACAGAACTCGTCCTCGGGATGGGCAAGGGCGAGCGTGCACGCCAGCAGGCCGGCGATCAGCACGACGCAGACGCGTGACGCGGCGGTCATCAACCCATTCGAAAGACGACTTTACCGAGTACGCGGCGTTCCGCGAGAACGCGGAACGCGTCAACGAATTCCTCGAGCGCGAACGCTTCGCTGAATCGCGGACTGATCGTGCCTGCCGCGACCATCGCATCGAGCTGCGCTGCGTTGTCGTGAAATTCGTCGTTGTGAGCCTCGGCCCACGCGCCGTACCAGACGCCGACGACGCTCGCCTCCTTGAGCAGCAGCAGGTTGAGTGGCAATTGTGGAATGCTGCCGCTCGCAAAGCCGACGACGAGGTAACGCCCGTGCCAGCGCAACGCGCGCAGGGACGGTTCGGCGAGATCGCCGCCGACGGGATCGTAGACAATGTCGACGCCACGTCCGTCAGTCAACGCTTTGACGGCGTCCTTCACCGTCTCCACCGAGTAGTCGATGCAATGATCGGCGCCGGCCTCGGCCGCAAAAGCGAGTTTTTCCGTCGAACTTGCTGCAGCAATGACCGTCGCCCCCATGGCCTTCGCCAGTTCGACCGCGGCGTAGCCGACGCCGCCGGCGGCACCGAGCACGAGCACGGTCTCGCCAGGTCGCAGTGCCGCGCCCTGTTTCAGGCCGTGATAGCTCGTGCCGTACGTGACCGAATAGGAAGCACCCTGTTCGAAGGACAGGCTTTCCGGCAGCGGCATCGCCATGCGCTCGGCGACGACCGATCTCTCGGCAAACGCACCGCCGCGCAGGCCACCGATAATCCTGTCGCCCGGGCGGAAGCGAGTCACGTTCGCGCCGACCGTCGTCACGATGCCGGCGGCCTCGTTGCCGGGGACGAAGGGCAGCGGTGCGCGTACCTGGTATTGGCCCGCTACACCGAGAAGGTCGGCGAAGTTGATGCCGGCGGCGCGCACGTCAAAGACAATCTCGTCGTCGCCGGGTTGGGGATCCGCGACGTCCTCGATCACGAGGTTCTCGACCGGTCCGAATTCCTTGCAGACGAGGGCGCGCATCGCGTTGCTCCATCGGTATTAGAATCGCGCTCCTGCGGCGCTCGAAAGAGACTACCATGCATTCGCGGCTCCTCAATTACGATCACCGTCTCGATCGACGCGCCCGAGGCGGAAGGCTACGATGTTCATCCAGATTGCGACGCGGCATTACACTGATGCTAATGACAGACGCGAGCAGCACATGGATCGCCAATACGCTCGCAAGACACCCGGTTCAGACCGGAGGAGGGTAACGTGAAGAGACTGTTCATTTTGTGGTGCTTACTGCCGGTCGCGGCGGCGGCCGACGTCGTTGTGCCGAATGACAACGTGCAGAACAGCGTCAACGTCCGCCTCGAGGCCGATGCGACCTCCGACGTCGTCGGCGAGCTGAAACGCGGCGAGACCCTGCCGCTCGTCCGCAGCGTCGAGGGGTGGTACGAGGTGATGCTCGAAGGCGGCGCGACCGGCTACGTCAGTGCGGACTGGAGCCGCGTCGAAGACGAGGCAGACGCGCCCCCCGAGCCGCAGCCCGCGCCCGTGGCCGAAACGCCGCCGGCAGCGGAACCCGAGCCCGCGCCCGTGGCCGAGACGCCGACGGCCGCGGAACCCGAGCCCGCGCCCGTGGCCGAGACGCCGCCGGCGGCGGAACCCGAGCCCGCGCCCGTGGCCGAGACGCCGCCGGCCGCGGAACCCGAGCCCGCACCCTCTGCCATGCTGCAACGCGATGTCGAACTCAAGGGGGGGCGAGACTACGTCGTCAAGATTCGCAAACCCGGCGAGCTCGTCCATTCGCAGATTTTCGACGACGGCAACAAGGTCGGCATCGGCACCGCCGAGCCCGAGCAGCGTCTCGAAGTCAACGGCAGTATTCGGATCCACGATCAGAACAGCAGCGTTGCAGGACTCATGATCACCCAGTCCTCGGGCGACACGGGCTACATCATGCACAACCGCGCGAGCACGCTGACCATCGGGGCCGGGTCGATCGACCGCATCACGGTCGACCGCGAGGGCAACGTGGGAATCGGTGTGTCGCGGCCCCAGCATCCGCTCGAGATGGCGAACGGGGCGCACGTGACGGCGGGCGGCGTGTGGACGAATCGCTCGTCGCGCGACGGCAAGGAGGGCATCATGCCGTTGACGGACGAAGAAGCGCGGGCGGCCGTGATGGCGCTCGAGCCGGTATCGTTCGGCTACCGGGCCGAGCAGGGCGAACGTTACGTCGGCTTCATCGCCGAAGACGTGCCGGATCTTTTGGCGAGCAAGGATCGCCGGTCGCTGAGTGCGATGGATATCGTCGCGGCACTGACCCGGGTCGTGCAGGAGCAGCAACGGCGTATCGACAGGCTCGAGGCCGAACTCGCCGCGCGCTGACTCAGTATTCGCCGGCCGGCCGGTCCGCGTCGATGAAATACCCTGTGCGCAGGAACGCCAGGGTATTGCGGACCACGACGTCGCTGCGCGTAATGTAGCGGTGCGAATTGTCGACGACGAGGAAGTCCTTCATGCCCTCGACGCGCGTACTGGCGACCGAGACCTTGCCGTCGTCAGGATCGGGCAGCATCGACGAGGCGAGCACATTGATGGTGCCGGTGCCCGCGATCACGCCGAGCTCGAAATTCACGGGCCCGAGCTGCGCCGGGATACTGTCCGCTTGCGTGCCGAGTTGGGCGCCGGCCGGTCCGCTGAGCGCTCCGAACCCGGGCCAGTCTCTCGTCTGGTCGACAAGTTCGCTGCCGTGGTTGGGCGGCCCGAGCATGACGACGCGGCCAAGTCCTTCGATGGCGGAACGCTCGTTCTCGTAACGCAGCAGGATGCCACCGAGGGAGTGGGTCACGAAATGCACGATCTGTGCGCCGGCGCCGCGGCAGGCGCCGACGCCGATGCCGACGGCCATCGGGGCGAGTTCCTCGACCGTGCCCAGCTGCGACGGGTAGTCCACGTTGACGGTTGTGAAGCCGTCCTGCTGCAAGGCTTCGGCCATCGTCCGCATGGCGCGCCAGCTGCGATTCAGCCCGTGCAACAGGACCACGCACTCCCGGCCGGCCTTGGCCGAGGCAACCTGGACGCGCGTCTCGGTGACACAGCCAGCCAGCAGGCAGGTGGCCAGGATCGCACACGCGGTCTTCAAATGAATGGAAGCGCTCATAGGCCGATTCTGACGCATATTGACCGTCCTCGCCTAGACCCCGGCGAGGTAACTACGTATCGCTGCGTGCCCGACGCCGGGCTACGCTGGAGACATGAACGAAGCGCAGGTCCTGTTGCTGACCGCGGCGTCGATTGCCTTCATGCACACGGTTCTCGGCCCCGACCACTATCTCGTCTTCACGGCGATGGGCAAGGCGCGCCGCTGGTCGCTGGCGAAAACCATGCGCGTGACGGCGCTGTGCGGTCTCGGCCATGTGGCGAGTTCCATGGTCATCGGCGCGATCGGTATCGTCATGGGCGCACAACTCATGACGCTCGTCCAGATCGAGGGCGCGCGCGGCAACCTCGCGGGTTACGCGCTGCTCGCGTTCGGGCTCGTCTATTTCGCCTGGGGCCTGAAAAAGGCCGGCAGGGGGCGCGTCCATTCACACGTGCACGTACACGACGACGTGGTGCACGATCACGCGCACGACCACAGCATGAGCCACGCGCACGTGCATGCCGAGGGTGCACGAAATGCCATCACGCCCTGGGCAATGTTCATTATTTTCGTACTCGGTCCCTGCGAGGCATTGATTCCGCTGTTCATGTACCCGGCCGCCCAGAAAAGCGGCGGTCTCGTCGTCGCCGTCGCTCTCGTTTTCGCGTGCGTGACCCTGCTGACGATGCTCATCCTCGTCGCCGTGACGACGATCGGCCTGGATCGACTGCGATTGCCGTCATCCGGACGCTACGCGCATGCCGTCGCCGGCGCCTCGGTCGCCGTTTGCGGCGGGCTGATCAGTTTTCTCGGGTTGTAGGGATTGCATGGCGTATAATCCCGTCTGGATTACGCGGCCGGATTTGTCATGCAATCATCGCTGTTTAACCAGGGTGTCGAACTCATGCTCGTCGGCATGGGTACCGTGTTCGTTTTCCTGACCCTGCTGGTCGGCGCAATGTCGGTCATGGCCGGCATTGTCAGGCGACGGACTCCCGTCAGCGCCGAAGCCGTCAGCGACGAGGAGATCGCCGCGATCACGGCCGCGATCGCGCAACACCGTAGCAAGAATTCCTGACCATCAAGTAAACCCGATCATGAGCCAAAAGAAACCCCTGGGGATCACCGAGCTGGTCCTGCGCGACGCACACCAGAGCCTGCACGCGACACGCATGCGTATCGAAGACATGCTGCCGATCGCCGACAAACTCGACAAGGTCGGCTTCCGCTCCATCGAATCCTGGGGCGGCGCGACCTTCGACGCCTGTATCCGCTTCCTCGGAGAAGATCCCTGGGAGCGCATTCGCCGCCTCAAGGCCGCGATGCCGAACACGCCGCAACAGATGTTGTTCCGCGGCCAGAACATCCTCGGCTACCGGCATTACGCCGACGATCTCGTGCGCAAATTCGTCGAGCGCTGCGCCGTGAATGGCGTCGACGTGTTCCGCATCTTCGATGCGCTGAACGACCTGCGCAATCTCGAGACCGCGATCAAGGCGACGATCGAGGTCGGCAAACATGCGCAGGGCACGATCTCGTACACGGTCAGCGACGTCCACACGATCGACCTGTGGGTGGACATGGGCAAGCGAATCCGCGACATGGGCGCGCATTCGATCTGCATCAAGGACATGGCGGGGCTGCTGCGACCGCACACGGCCTTCGAGCTCGTCAGCCGCCTGAAGGAAGAGGTCGAGATTCCGATCCAGATGCACTGTCATGCGACGACCGGCCTGTCGACGGCGACGCTCCTGAAAGCCGCAGAAGCCGGTATCGATACGATCGACACGGCGGTTTCGTCCATGAGCATGACCTACGGACACTCGCCGACCGAAACGCTCGTCGCGATCATGGAAGGTACCGACCGCGATACGAACCTGGACCTGCGGCTCATCGAGGAAATCGCGGCCTACTTTCGCGAAGTACGTAAGAAATACGCAAAGTTCGAAGGCGCGCTGAAGGGCGTCGATTCGCGCATTCTGGTCGCGCAGGTGCCGGGCGGCATGCTGACCAACCTCGAGAACCAGCTCAGGGAACAAAACGCGAGCGGAAAGATCGACGAGGTGCTCGAAGAGATACCGCAGGTGCGGCGCGACCTGGGCATGTTGCCGCTGGTAACGCCGACGTCGCAGATTGTCGGCACGCAGGCGGTCATCAACGTCCTGTCGGGGTCGCGCTACACGACGATCACGAAGGAAACGTCGGGCATCCTCAAGGGCGAATACGGGGCGACGCCGACGACCGTGAATGCGGAGTTGCAGAAACGCGTCCTCGACGGCGCGGAACCGATCACCTGTCGCCCGGCCGACCTGCTCGAGCCCGAGCTCGACAAGCTGACCAAGGAACTCAGTCACATCGCGATCGAGAAGAAGATCAACCTCGCCGACGACGTCGTCGACGACGTGCTCACGTATGCGCTGTTTCCGCAGATCGGCATTCGCTTCCTGCAGAACCGCGGCAATCCGGTCGCCTTCGAACCCGCGCCCTGGGACGAACCGGAACCTGTGGCCGCGCCGCCGCCCGCCGCTAGTGGCGGCGCCGGCGTCTACACCGTGCGCGTCAACGGCAAGCAGTTCACGGTCGAGGTCGCAGAAGGCGGCGCCGTGTCCGTGGCCGGCAGCGCGCCGGCGGCCCCAGCGGCTACCCGTCCGGCCGAGAGCGGCGACGCGGTCAAAGCGGCGCTGGCCGGCAACATCTTCAAGGTGCACGTCGCGCCGGGCGCGACGGTCGAGGCGGGTGACCCGCTCGTTATCGTCGAGGCCATGAAGATGGAGACGGTCGTTCCGGCGCCGCGCGCCGGCACCGTCACCGAGGTCTTCGTTACCGAGGGCGACAAGGTCGCCGTCGGCGACGCCCTGGTCGCGATCGGCTGAGCGCGGCGACGCCATGGATCTCGTGCGGCAAATCTGGGTCGAGTCGGGCCTGTACCAGGCCACGCCCGGCCAGGCGATCATGCTCCTCGTCTGCCTGGCATTGCTGTATCTCGGGATCGTCAAGAAATTCGAGCCGCTGCTGCTGGTCACGATCGGCTTCGGCGGGTTGCTGAGCAACATCCCGGGCGCCGGCGTCGCCGAGCCGGGCGGCCTGCTGTATTTCGCCTATGAGGTCGGCATCAAGTCGGGCGCGTTTCCGCTGATCATCTTCATGGGTGTCGGTGCACTGACCGATTTCGGCCCGCTCCTCGCGAACCCGCGGACGTTGTTCCTCGGTGCGGCGGCGCAGTTCGGCATCTTCGCCACGCTGCTCGGCGCGCTCGGCATGACCGAGCTCGGCTGGATGGACTTTTCGCTGCGCGAGGCCGCCGCGATCGGCATCATCGGCGGCGCCGACGGCCCGACTGCGATCTATGTCGCCGGGCAGCTGGCGCCGAACCTGCTCGGTGCCATCGCGGTTGCGGCTTACTCCTACATGGCGCTGGTACCGCTGATTCAGCCGCCGATCATGCGCGCCCTGACATCGCAGAAAGAGCGTTCAATCGAAATGCTGCAGCTGCGCGAGGTGTCCCGAACGGAACGCATCCTGTTCCCGCTGCTGTTATTGCTGCTCGTGGGGTTGTTGCTGCCGACCGCGGCGCCGCTGCTCGGCATGCTGGCGTTCGGCAACCTGATGCGCGAGTGCGGCGTCGTCGAACGCCTGTCGAACACGACCCAGAACGCGCTGATCAACATCGTCACGATCTTCCTCGGGCTCGCGGTCGGTTCCAAACTCAGTGCCGACCAATTCCTCGTCGTGGATACGCTCGGCATTCTCGTTCTCGGCATGGTCGCGTTCGCGATCGGCACGGCGAGCGGCGTCCTGATGGGCAAGCTGCTCAATCGCGTCTCGCGCAATCCGATCAATCCGCTGATCGGGGCGGCCGGCGTCTCGGCGGTGCCGATGGCGGCGCGCGTGGCGAACAAGGTCGGTCTCGAGGCGAATCCGCACAATATCCTGCTGATGCACGCAATGGGTCCAAATGTGGCCGGCGTCATAGGATCCGCGGTCGCGGCAGGTATCATGATCATGTTTACGTCATAGCCAGGAAAGGCGCATGAGTTCACTTTCGATCGTTATTCCGGCCAAGAATGAGGCGGGCGCCATCGGCGATGTCGTGGCCGGCGCGAAGGACAAGTACCCCGACGCACAGATCATCGTTGTCGATGACGGATCGACCGACGACACACCGGCGGTTGCCCGCAGAGCCGGCGCGATCGTCGTGCAGCACCCGGAGAGCCTCGGCAACGGTGCCGCGATCAAGGCGGGCGCGCGGGCCGCGGGCGGCGACGTGATCGGGTTCATGGACGGCGATGGCCAGCATGACGCGGCGGAATTCGATAAGCTCCTCGCAAAGCTCGACGAGGGATTCGACATGGTCATCGGCGCACGCAGCTCAGGTTCGCATGCAAACGTCGGGCGGCTCTGGGCGAACGGCATCTATAACGTCATCGCGTCGTGGCTGACCGGGCGGCGTATCCCCGACCTGACGTCGGGATTCCGCGTCGTCCGTGCCGAGCTGTTCCGGCAATTCCTGTACCTGTTGCCGAACGGGTTCTCCTATCCCACGACGATTACCATGGCCTTCCTGCGCGCGGGCTTTCCGATTCGGTTCGAAGCGATTCCCGTTGCGAAGCGCGTCGGCAAGAGTCACATCCGGCCGATCCGCGACGGCATCCGGTTCATGGTCATCATATTCAAGATCGCAACGCTGTACTCGCCCCTGAAAATCTTCCTGCCCGTGAGCGCGGCGTTCTTCGCCACGGGAGCGGGATGGTACGTGTACACGTATTCGACGATGGGGCGCTTCACCAACATGAGCATGTTGCTCTTCAGTGCGTCGGTGATCGTCTTTCTGATCGGCCTGATCTCCGAGCAGATCACGTCGCTGACCTACAGCAGGTCCTGAATGCGGCATGTCATTCACGTCGTCGGTAGTCACGATGATCGGGTAGGGACGGCGCCGAAGATCCTGCCTCGCGAGGGTGAGACCCAGCGCCAGACGACCTGGTACGCCTGCCGGGACCAGCAGAATCCCTCACGCCTGCTCGGCGATGCCGGCAGCGTCGTGGCGCAGGCACTGCGTGCGCCGTTTCTCGCGTACAGCTTCTATCAGCAGGTGCACAGCACCAGGGTCTGGAGCGGCAAGCGTCCGCTGATTGTCGTGCGCGGGCGCAGTTTCGCAAATCGCGTCGCAGCTTACGCCGGCCGCTGGGGCGGCGGCGATGTTGTCATGCCGGTCGCGGCGCACACGGCGCCCCTGGGCCCGACGCGCTACCTGTTGCATGACGACGGCCGGCTCGAGCTGCGGGCCGACTAGCTGCTCACGAGGGCGGGCATGAGGATTTTGAAGTTTCTGGCAAAGACGCCGCTGCATCCGCAGTGGTTTGCCTTCCTGCGCGAGGAAAGGGGCCTTCGCGAGGTCTGCGGCAACCTGTCCGGCCTCGTGGCCGACATCGGTTGCGCCGAC
>JBFJQO010000056.1:0-10148 GCA_041616535.1 Woeseiaceae bacterium
GTAGATGCGGTCGGTCAGGCCATCACCATTGGTGTCGCCGGTGGCGAGCGTCGACGGGATGCTGTCCTTCAGTTCCGGGTGTTCGAAAACCGTGGCCGAACCGCCGCTGCCGCGCCGCGCCTTCCAGACCAGCTGGCCCGTATCGGCGTCAACGACGTATATGGCATTGCCCTCGGCGTCGTCGGTGCCGACGACACCACGGGTGTCCTTGTTCATGTCGTAACCGCCCGCGAACATGACGACGGGTTTCGGCCCGCTGACCGTCGGGATCAGGCCGACGCGCGGGTTCGAGAACGTGTAGCCGAGTTCCGCAAAATCGCCGCTTTTTTCGATCGTCCACTTGAGCTTCGGGCTCTCGGGGTCGGTGATGTCGAACGCGTAATACGCCTTGCCGCCGCGGCGCATGCCGACGTACAGATAGACGCGGTCGCCGTCACTCGCGACGATCGAGCCGTCGTGATTGCGGTCCTCGATGTAGGCGACGGGTGCGCCGTCCACGGTGTAAGGATGTTTCACACCCGTGCCGTTGGCACGCAGTATCTTCTGTGCCGCCATCGCACTGCGCGGCATGAAGGCCCAGACTTCCTCGCCGCTCTCGGCACCGCTCGTGCGCGTGTTGCGGATCATGCGCAGCATGCCGTCATTGGTTGCGACGGCGAGATAGATCGCCGGGTTGTACGGATCGGTATAGCCGTTGATGCTCCCGTAGTTGATCGGCAGCGGGCGGGAATGCAGCGCGTCGCCGAACAGCCACGTGCGGGGCTCGGCTCGCTCGCCGTCGCCGTCGAGATCGTCGACGTCGAGACCGCGGGCGAAGGAGATCATCGACAGTGCCTCGCCGGCCGTGGCAACGCCGAAGTCGGATACGAGCGCAGAAGCCGTCGTCAGGTCGACGTTGAGGTCGGCGAGATCCGTCGGAGTCCGGTCGTAGAGGATCCGGCGCGCGCCGCTGAGGCCATTGACCTCCTGCGGATTGCCGCTCAGGAATCCGGGGATGCGCTGCCCGGCGCCGCCGCGGTCCACGACGCGGCCGTCGCGGCCCTCGACTTCGCCGGCGTCGAGATCGGCCGGCGGCAGCGCCGCCGGGATCGTCCAGCTCGTCAGGGCGTCGAAACGGATGCGGCCGTCGGCCGCAATCGCCGGCGTGCCCGTCGCATCGACGAGGATCGAGTCGGCCGTCGAATCGTTGGCGCCGACCAGCTTCAGTTTCTTGACGTTGCCAACCCACGACGGGCGTCCCTGCCCGTCCACCTGGAACAGCGCGATGTAGACGTTGTCGGTGATCTCGGCACGGTTGAATACGTTCACCGGGACCGAGGCCGCGACGAAGGTGGTGCTGACGCTCAGGATCTGCTTGAAGACCTCCTGCAGCGTGGCGACGAGTTCGTCCGGGTTTTCGCTGAGGGCGAGCGGTACGCCGGTACCGCCGGCCCGCGCGTAAGCGCGCGTCGTCGTGTTGATCTTGGTCGCGTCGACGATGAAGTAGGAGACGACGTTTTGCTTGTCCTCGAGGTCCGGGGCATCGCCGTAGGTGCCGTTGGCGAGATCGGCGTCGTACAGGTACTGGACGACGTCGGGGAACTGGCGCTGCGGCGAGCCGAAGCCGCCCGATGTCACCGCTGCTTCGATCGCGGCGTCGGAGTCATCTTCCTGGTTCGAAACCTGGAACATGAAGTTGATCGTGTAGATCTTCGAGCAGGCCCCGTCCGGATTGATCGGGGTGACGTAGTTTGGCTTGGTCTTGGCGCCCGTTTCGATCGACGCGTCCCAGGCGACGGCGGTCTGGTCCCAGGCAATGGAGGGGTCCAGCTCGTTGAGATTGAACTTGTTGCTCGTCGAGTAATCGGTATAGCCGTTGTGGGCGTTGTAGACACCCTGCCCCGTCAGATAGCGGAAGAATTCGAAAAACAGCTCCTTGCCCTGGTAGGAATGACTCGTGTTGCCCTGCGGCGTCGGCAGGGAGTTGAGCAGGTTGTGAAAGCGGGCCTTGGCGCCGTTCGAGTCGGCCGCATCGAAGGTCTCGAAGCCCATCGCGATGTAGCCGCCGTTGCTGCAACCAGTGCGGCCGAACCCTTCGCAGTTGTTGTTGTTGCTGTGATTCAGCATCAGGCCGACGCGCACGCCCTCGAGCGGATCGAAGACCTTGCGCAGCGCGCCCTTGAGTACGTCGAAGAACGTGTACGACGATTGCGCGGGCATGTAGCCTTCGTCGATCAAAGTGTCACACGCGCCGCCGTTGCACGCCGTCGATCCGAGGTTGGGACGATAATCCAGCGAGAACATGACCATGGGTTCGCTGCCCGACGGCAGTCCGCCACCGGAATTCATGTAGATGTCCGTATCGTCTGCGTGCGCGGTGCCGATCGTCGCGATCAGGAGCGCCAGCGTCGTCGTCAGTGCAGTCTTCAGGAATTTGGTGTCCATACCGGTATCTCTGTTCAAATCTCGATTTACAGCTTGGGCACGAGCACGAGCACACCTTCGGTGATTTGCTCGCGGCCGAGGCCCTCGTCCACGCGATCGTAGGTCGTAATGACGCGGAACGACGCGCTGCTAAACTTGTCGATGCTCGTTTCGACGGCACGGGGCGGTGGCTTGAACAGCGTGCCCGTGCGCTCGACGCGAGCGCTGATGTGGTTGTTGGCGACGGCATAGGCCAGCACCGGATCCGTGATCGGCAGGTCGTTGCGGTTGCAGCCTGTCTCGGCGGCCGTGCACGACGTGTAGCCGCTGACGCCGACGACAGGCGTCGACGCGGGACTGGCGACGATGGCGTCGGCGAGTGCCTGCGCGGCTTGTGCGGCGGCAACGCGCGACTCCTCGTTCTGTGCCATGAACAAGCCGATGTTGCTCGAGCGCATCGACGAGATCGTGTACAGCGTGATGGCGACGAGGAACATCAGGGCGATGACGAGGATCGCGCCGCGCTGGCCGTGTCGGGAATAGAAGCGTCCATGTTTCATGTCAGATGCCCATCATGTTCAATGTACGGATGTTCTGGATCGACACGCTCGTCGAGAACACCCGGCGGTGGAAACTGTCGTTCGGTACAAAGTTCGGCGAATTACTGATCGAGTAGGTCTTCGTATTGGTGTAACGCGTATCGATGTCCGTGGTTCGGCCGATCAGGAATATGCGCGCGGCGACGACCGTTTGCATTTGCGTCACCGTCGGGTTCGACAGGTAGACGTTGGGTTGCCCGTTGTCTGTCGTGTCGATGCCGTATTCGATCTGCAGGTTCTCGATACCGGTTGCGAGGCACTCGGTCGTCATGCTCGGCCCGGCGCCGCGCAACACCTTGCGGCATAGCGTCGGGATGTTGTCGCCGGGCGTATTGGCAAACTGCCGGATGTAATAGATGCTCGGCCGAAAGGCCCAGTCCGCGCGCGGCGGCGTTACGGGCACGGGCGGTGCCGTCGGTGCGACACCGCTGAACAGCACGCCGACCGTGCCGTTGGTTCGCAGGTAGGCGCCGTTCGCCGACAAGGCCGTCGCCTCGGCGCCGGCAACACGCTTGATCGAGACGACGTCCGTGCCGTCGAGGAGCTCGCCGCCCGTGAAGCACGAGTGGGCGGCCGCAACGGCGGCGTTGGTTGTATTGTCGAGTGCAGTGACGGACAGGCTCTCGCTCGTTACGTTGTCGGTCGCGCGGTACATCCAGTTGGCCTCGCCCGCCGGGCCGCAATCCGTTCCGATCGTCAGGCCACCGTCGTGCTGGACGGTGCCGGGTATATGCAGGTCGGCGTAGTGGCCGGCCATGCTCAGGTCGAAGGCAATTTCGCGCAGCGCGTGCCGTGCATCGTCCTGCATGCGGCCGATGTTGTCGTCCTGCTTGAAACTGTAGCTGTTGTTCATGAATACGGCGATGATCGCGCCCGCGAGCGCCATCGACAGCAGCATCGCAATCATGAGTTCGACGACGGAAAAGCCAGCCTGGTGATTTTTCTGCATGTTCTTCATCGTGGCCAATCTCAAAGCGACGGGTCGATGTAGGTCGGAATCTGCATGATGCGGCGGAATTCGTTGCCCGCACCGTAGTCACCGCCTGCCGAACCGCAGGCGCTCGCGTTGTTGTTGCCCATCGATGCGGTACCGCGCCAGGCGATGGTCACCGTGTAGACGCCGGCGCCGCCGCCCACCGGTCCGGCGACGCACAGTGTCGGCAGCACGAGGCCGCCACCGCCGTTGTTGCCGTTCATCTCCAGGTTGCCGTCCAGCACCTGCTCCCAGAACCACAGGTCGTGAGCGGCTTTTTGCGCCGCGGTGCAGATGGACCCGCCGAAGCAATTCGGCGCGGGTTCGGCGCCGCGGCTGCCGTCGCCCAACTCGCCGGCAGCGAGATAGACGCCGATGGCATCACCGTTGACGCGCATGTCCTCGAGGAGGCCGTAGGCGATCTGGGATGCGGCCGTGCGCTGCAACGACTCGAAGTTTGCCTGTTTCGACACGGTCTGCAGGCCGGCAATGGACAGCAGGCCGACGCTGAACACGATCAGGGCGATCAACAGTTCGATCAACGAGAATCCGGATTGTGGTTGGCGATTCATCATGCGCAGGTCCTACATACAGGACGGCGCGCTGCCGTCCGTCATCGTCTTGCTGAGCCTCGGCCGCCCGGACAGGTCGATGATCATGACCTTCGCGTGGCTGGCCCCGCGGTCGTCGCAAACCGTGAAGGCGCCGGAGCTGCCGTTCAGCGAGGCATTCATGACACGGCCGTTCGGTCGGTACATCAGGAACGTTGCGAACTCGCCCGACTGGATCGTCAGGCCCTCGACGTCGCTCGCCGCGGCAACGACCGTCTCGCCCACGTCGACGTTACGGTCGCTATCGGGATCGGAGAAGACGATCCAGCCATTGTTCCAGCCCACGGCCTCGCAGTTCGTGCCGCCGGAACTCGGGCAGATCGTCACACGCGTGTTCGTCGTCACGGCGAGGCTGCGTGCCTGGTGGATAGACGAGACGAAGTCGTTAATCGCACCGGTCTGGCGAGCATTGGACACAAAAACGTCCAGCGCGGGCACGGCCATGGAGAGCAACAGGCCGGTGAGGCCGATTGCAATCATGAGCTCGATGAGCGTGAATCCGTTCTGTCGCCGCATTACATAATCCCTGTCTGCCCTGGCCGTGTCGTGGTGGATTACGGGTGTCACCACTTGCCGACAGCCTGTTTGCAATCGTAATGCGGATGCGGCTTTCGCGATGAGACTCAGGTCGGATTTGGGACAAAACGGCGAGCACCGACCCTCAAATCTGTGAACTGTGCACGCGCTTATGTCGGTTCACGGGCGAATCGCGAAAGAGCCGGGGTCGATGCTCGTTCGAATACGGATTTGTGACTTCAGTCAAAGGATTCGTGGTCAATTGTGCCCATACTGCGAACTCTTGAGGAGCGGTTCATGAAGAATCTATTCGCGGTTGCAGTATTCGTTTTCGGCCTTTCCATCGCCGCGCATGCGGACGTATGGAAATGGGTCGACGCCGATGGCGAGACGCACTTCGTCGATACCAATACGGCCATCTACACGTGGGTCGACGAAAGCGGCGAGATTCATTACAGCGATACGCCGGATCATGAAGACGCCGTCGCGGTTCG
This sequence comes from Woeseiaceae bacterium, assembly GCA_041616535.1. Taxonomy (GTDB): domain Bacteria; phylum Pseudomonadota; class Gammaproteobacteria; order Steroidobacterales; family Woeseiaceae; genus UBA1847. The sequence continues at coordinate 5,597 of JBFJQO010000056.1, forward strand.
GCTCGTGTGGATATCGGGCGGCACGCTCGACGACGTTCAGAGTGGCGAGGACGAGTCCGGCTCGGCCGATGCCCTCCCGGGCGAGACGCCCGCAGAGCGCGCCGAGCGCGAAAAAGCCGAAGCGTATTTCTGCAAGCGCGCGACCGAAATTTACGAGACCTATGTCAACGCGCCGCGTCTCTACAAGACCAACGAAGCCGGCGACCGTGAATACCTGAACAAGGAAGAAGCGGCGCAAACGATCGCCGAGACCCGTAACCAAATGAACAGATTCTGTCGCTGACCGGCAGTTCGACACGAGGCAACGAGCATGTACTTACCGGAATCTCTTTACGAACGCGCACCGCAATACTGGCTGTTCGTCGGTTTGCTGCTGATCGTCCTCGGCGTCTACCTGGGGCTGCAGGTGAACACCAAGTTCCTGTTCGTCGGCGTTTCGCTAGGCCTGCTTTCCTGCGCCTGGGGATTGCGCGTTTACGTGCGCCGCGCACGCAAGGCCGGCGAGGCCAACGTCGCCAGCGCCAGTTCGACGGCCGACTGAGTCGTCTTACGGCCGCATCGCGGCCGAATCAGATCGCGGTGTCCTTCGCCGTGCCCGTCAGCTTGCCGCCGTTCACGTCGTAAACGGCGCAGACGACCTCGCGGTCATCCTGCAGTCGCCAGCTGTCCGTGCTCGGGTACAGCGCCGTGATGTCCAGCGTGGAAGCGTCATACGCCAGGCCGACGAAGGGCTCGAAACGGTCGAGACAAGCCTTGAACGCAATTTCGCCCATCTTGTCGTCACCGGGGAATGATTCGTAATCGACGTCGAAGACGGCGTACACCTCGTTGTCGTGGGGTTCGTTGCATGGCACGCCGGGGAGGCTCGAGACTTCACCGCCGTCCTCGCTTGCGAGGGACCGCGTGTTGTCGAAACAGTCGCCGAGGCGAATCGTGAATGCGCCGAGATTGCCGCCGTCGACGATATTGCCGTCCGCATCGCGGTCCGCCTGGGTCGAGACGTTGTAGGCGACGACGCCGAGGCCGATGGCTGCGTAAATCATTAGATTTTTCATAATGCCTCCCTGCAATACGCACATGTGCGCGTCCATTCCTGAGGCGGCCATTGTGGCGTAAGGGTTACAACAGACAAGGACACAGGTCTCGGTTCACGCAAGGGGTGGGAACCGGTAAGATCGATCCTCGGCAGACAGGGGAAAAACATGACTGGAATCAAACTTTGGTCGCTCCCCCTGCTGCTCGCGCTGGGTGGCTGCGCCGCCAGTCTCGAGCTCCAGGATGCCGCGGTGGACCCCGCGTGGCACGGGCGTGAACCCGAGCGAATCATGGTCATTGGCCTCGACGAGCGTCGCTTCCGCAATCCGTTCGAACGGATTTTCGTCGACGAGTTGCGCGTCCTTGGCTTCAACGCAGTCGTCAGCGCGACCTTCGCGACGGCGATCAGGGATTTCGACGATCAACGCGAGTTTCCCAGGATCATCGGGGCCTCACGCGCTGACAGCCTGCTCACGGTCAGGGCCGTCGGTTTCGATCGGCCGAGCAACGAGGCCTGGGCCGCGGGCTATGTGCGGGCCGCGCTGTTCGCCGACAACGCCAGTGGGATCCGGCCGATGCGTGGACGTGGGACGGCCGGCGCCGCCCCGGATAATGTCACCGCGGCGTACTATGGTTTCGAAGCGCAGTTCTTCGACGTCGCCGGCGATCGCCTGGTGTGGACGGCCAGGACGCCGATCTTCGAGGCAGGCGACATGGACGAACTCGTCGTCGCGTTCGCCGAGGTGGCGGTCGACGACCTGTTGGCCAGGGGTGTTATTCGTCCCTGACGGGGGTGGCCTGACCGCCTGACCGTTCGGCGTCGTGCTTGAGGCGCATGACGAGGCCGCGGCTGACGTGCAGCAAATCGCTGATCTTCAGAACGAGCGAATCCTCGTACTTGTCGAGACGACCGTCGGCGTAGGCGATGAGCCACAGGAGTTCGACGATGCGCGCTTTTTCGGCGTGGTCGAGGTGCGCGTGGAGGATCTTCGTGAAGTCGTAGGCCGAGACGAGATCGTCGGCTTTCTCGCCGGCCTTGATGACGAGTTCGGCGGCATCCTCGGGCGCCAGGGCGAAGTGCGACTGGACGAGTTGCAGCACGCGGTCGAACTCCGATTCGTCGAACACTTGGTCGGCGCGCGCAACGTCGATCATGAGCACGGCCGTCGCCATGCGGATGGCCTCGTCGCGGTCGGCCGCATCCCGGGGCCCATCGTCGGTGGCCGCGATGGCCTCGGCGACCCGGTTCATCAGGCGCTTGATCATGTCCTGAACGATAGCACTTACGGGTCGAGTGCGACCACGCGCCACCCGGACGCCGGCGTGAATTCCTCGTCGTGCACCGGAAACCTGACGTGTCCCTGGGCATCGATGGCGAAAAGCACGAGACGGTCGGGGTGCTCTTCGCGATACTTCGCGAAGTCGTACTCCTCGGACAACTCCGTCGTCCTCGATTCGCCGCCCTTGCGGATACGCGCGAGCAACGCATCGATGGTGTGCTGCCCGTCGAACAGAACGCGGCCGGCTGTCGCGCCACTGACCTCGTGTTTCTCGTGCGACACTTCAGAACGATTGCTGATGACGAACACGTGGTCGCGCCCGAAGTCGGCCGCGAAGCGCGTGCACGCGAGCTCGTTGAGTCCGGGCCGCCGCGATGTCGCCAGCAGGGTGCCGATGCCGGCCAGGTCGAGATTGTCCTCGGCGTAGCGGGAGACGGGGCTGCCGTAGAACACCGGTAAACCCAGCATGCGAGCCCGGTGAATGCTCGTCCAGTGGGAGTCCGCGACGACCACGGACTGGCCCGCATCGTGCAGCGATTTGGCGAACAATCGCGCGACCGGATTGGCGCCGACGATCAGGACGCCCGTCGGTTCCGGGGCCGATACGCCCAGCAGGTTCGCCACCGGCTTCGCCGTGACGCTCTGAATGATGACCGTGCCGATGATGATGCTGAATACGAGCGGCACCAGGACGTCCGCACCCGGGTAACCGATCTCGCTGAGCCGCAGGGCAAACAGCGACGAGATCGCGGCCGCGACGATACCGCGGGGGAAAACCCAGCCGACGAAGAGCCGCTCGCGGAAGCTCAGCGGGCTGCCGGCCGAACTGATGAAGGCACGCAGCGGCCCGGCCACGAATTGCAACACGGCCAGGATGGCCAGTGCGCCGCCGCCCAGCGACACGAGTGCGCCCAGGTCGAGCTGTGCGGCGAGAATAATGAAAAGCCCCGAAATGAGAAGAACGGTGACGGTTTCCTTGAACGTCAGCACGTCCTCGATCTCGACGTGCTTCATGTTGCCGACCCAGATGCCCATCAACGTGACGGCAAGCAACCCCGATTCGGATTGCAGGGCTTCGGCCAGCGCGAACACGGCAAGTACGAAGGCGAGCGCCGTGTACTCGCGCAACAGGTCGGGCACGAGCCGATGGCGGAAGGCGAGGCCGAGTAACTGGCCGCCCGCCGCGCCGGCGAAGGTGCCGACGACGATGATCTTCGCGAGGGCCAGGGCCACGTGCGCGAAGTCCGCGCTGCCCTGGATGGCGAGGATGACGTCGAAAACCAGCAGCGCGAGGATGGCGCCGATAGGGTCGATCAGGATCGATTCCCAGCGCAGCACGCTCGACACGTTGGTCGAGGGACGGATCGAGCGCAGCAGCGGCATGACGACGGTCGGGCCGCTCACCGTAACGATGGCGCCGAACAGCGCAGCCAGGTAAGGATCGACACCGAGGATCAGGTACGCGGCCAGCCCGCCGCAGACCCAGGAGACGGCCACGCCTGCTGTCACGAGGTTACGAACGACGGAGCCGTGACCGCGGATCTCGGGCAGCTTGAGGGTCAGGCTGCCTTCGAAAAGGATGATCGCAACAGCGATCGACACCAGCGGCGTGAGCAAGTCGCCGAGCAATGCCGACGAATCGAGCAGGCCGAAGACGGGCCCCGCGGCGATACCTGCCAGCAACAAAAACAGGATGGCAGGCACCTTGATGCGCCAGGCGATCCACTGGCAGACCAGTCCGACGAATACGATGCCGCACAAGATGGCAATTTGCATGCTGGCCATTCTAACGATAGTCCTTCAGGAGGTGGTGGGCCGGTGCGGAACGTTACCGCTCGAACGACCAGTGAAAGCGCACGCCGGCGACGAGGGCGGTCGAACTGACGGTATCGCCGGTCGCGTCGAAGCCGGGGTTGCGTACGTATTGCAGCGACGGGGTCACGTGACCGTCGCCGCCGAAGATCGGGATGCGCAGGAACGCCTCCATGTCCCAGGCATCGTCGATGCCGTCGCCGCGGAATCCATCGGCGATGAAGGTGCGTGCCACGCCAAGGCCGGCGCGCCCGAGGCGGGTTTTGCGTTCGTACGCAACGGCCAGGAACTCGCTGGCAATCGACACGTCGGGATTGGCGAGGCCCGCCCGGACGTTGATGGCGTCGGGGCCGGACTGCCAGCCGAAGACGCCGTAAACGCCGTAATTGCCCTCGGTGCGCGTCTCGTCCTGCGCGACGACGTGA
>JBFJQO010000057.1:0-10119 GCA_041616535.1 Woeseiaceae bacterium
AGCAATTCCAGAGGATCGTGTTGAACCAATAGAGCCACGTCAGGCGTGTCCCCCAGCGCGCGCCGAACATGTCGCGGATCCAGGCGTAGAGGCCACCTTGTTCGGGATAGGTGGTGCCGAGCTCGGCGTTCATGAGGCAATAAGGCACGAGGAAGACGACGCCCAGAATGAACCACCACGTGATGCTCGAGACGCCGATCGCGGCCGAGGTCGCCAGCGTGTCGAGCAACAGGATTGCCGACACGGTGAACAGGGTCATGTCGCCGGCGCCGAGCGTCTTGATGTGGTGCTGCTTCTCGTTCACACGGTACTCCCGTCTGTGCAGGCCCAATAGTGCCATGTGCGGCGGATGCCCTGCACGATGACCGCAACAAAAAAAGGGCGCCTTGCGGCGCCCTTTTCGACCCCCTTCCTGACCCCCGGGGTCTAAGACAGACCGGCGTTCCGGTCGTACTCATTCGAATCGTAAATTTCGTAATCCTCGTAATCGTCGTAGTCGCCCCAGCTGCTGTCGTCCCAATCGTCGTCCCGGGGCCCCCTGAATTGCCGGCGCTTTTTCTTCGACAGTCGCAGGCCTTCCCGCTGACGCTCATGCATCAGGCGGCGCATGGCCCGCTTATCGTCAAGCTCGTAATCCTCGAAGTCGTCATAACGGACTCGCATGGTCATGATCCTCTATTGGAGTTTAGTGCGTGAGTAACTCGGCCACACCGGGCGCGGCGCAAGGCACATGCCGGGAGCAACCGGGGTTGTTCGAAGTGCGTCGTAGGCCTGCCGCAGGATGGTCCAGCAGACATCCGTCTCGGTTTCGTTGCGCGGCATGTGAAGGCGTACGTTGCGCAGGTGGAGATTGCCCCAGCCGCCGGCCAGTACCTGGTGTTTCTCCCAGTCGTCGAGGCCATAGACCGTGATCGCCTCGTGATCGATGCGGCAGAACAGCCTGGCTGGCGGCACTTTTCCGAGGCGTGTAACCTGACTGTGAATGTAGACGTCGACCGTACCGCCCACCGCGTCGTCGCCGCGTTCACGGACCGTGACCTCGGGCAATTCGGAAATCCGTTCGGCCAGGGCGATGCGCGGCACGAACGCGTCGATCAGGTCCGGTCCGAAGCGAACCCGGGTCGGGAGCTTGAAGCGGCAGGTCGTCTCGTCTTGCATGGCGCTCGTCCCTCGGGGCAGTCTTTGGTCCGAGTATCGGCCCTTTTTTTTCGATGTCAAGTATTTCTATATCAAAATAAACAGGCAGAATTGAGCGATGAAAAGGGACGTTGTCGACGACATCCTGGAGCAGTGGACCGAGGAACGGCCAGAGCTCGATACGGCGAGCCTGGGGGTGGTGATCCGCGTGATGTCGCTGTACCGGGACTTCCAGCGCCAGGCGACGCAGGCGCTGGAGCAGGTCGACCTCGAGCTGTTCGAATACGACGTCCTGTCGGCGCTGCGGCGGCAGGGTAAGCCGTTCTCGCTGCCTGCGACGGGCCTCGCTCGTGAGACCGGGCTGTCCAGCGGCGCGATGACCAACCGCGTGGACAAGCTCGAGGCGCGCGGTTTCGTGCAGCGCCGCCCCGACAAGGACGACCGTCGCGGCGTCGTCGTTTCGCTGACGGCGCGGGGACGGCGCAAGATCGACGCTGCAATCCAGCTGCGACTCGACGCGGCGGACGAGAGCCTGGCCGGGATCAGTGCAACGGAGCGGGCCCAGCTCGCGGGCCTGTTGCGCAAGGTTTCACTGAGCGCGACCGGGCAGGCCTGACGGGACGCTAGTCGAGCAGTACCTTGCGGTCGAGCAGAACGCCGAGCTCGCGCAGGGTCTTCTCGGCGGCAACGATGGGCTTGTCGCGATACACGCGCGCCGCGTCGCGACCTTCCCGAAGATCGTTTGCGTGGTCGCGCAGTCGATCGAGGGTTTGCGCCAGCCTGCGCGTCAGCTTCGCGTCCGACCAGAGCGCGGCGCGCTCCATGTGGTGCGCCGTCGCGAGAAGATAGGTGCCGGCCATGCGGTGAGCGCCCGTATCGCGGGCGTCGCGCGCGAGGACGAGGTAGTGCTGGGCCAGCAGCCAGTGTGCCCTGCCGAACGCCGCGTCGAGCTGCTCCCCCGCGATATCGCTGGCGGCGTCAGCCGCGGCGAGCCGGTTCAGGCGGTCGGCGATGTCGTTGAGCGGTGCGTGCAGCGGCGCACTGGCCCGCCCGGCTTCGGCCGCGAGGAAACCGGCGCTCGTTCTGAGGTCGTCGCTCGCCCGCTCCCAGTCGCGGCGCAGGTGCGCCTCGCGAATACTGCGAAAACGCCGCGACGGCAAATCGTAGAACAATACCCAGACGTTCTCGTCGAGCGTGACCGACGGCAGCTCGTCGCCGCGCCCGGGACCCGGCATCAGCACGGCGGCGAAAAACAGGGCCAGCACTGCGATTTTCATCAATACGTTCCTGGTCAGAGCCACTTCTTCCAGCGGAAGAACACCAACAGCACGATGGCCGACACGACCATCGTGACGGCCGACACGACGAAGCCGTTCGGATTCTCGAGTCCGGGCAAGCCGCCGACGTTCATGCCGAGCAAACCCGTGATGAATGTCAGGGGCAGGAATACGGCCGCCACAACAGACAGGACATACATGCGCGTGTTTTGTTCCTGCGCCATGAGGGCGAGCATCTCCTCCTGGAGCACGAGGAGCCGCTCGCGGGCGAGATCGATATCCTCGAGGTAACGCGTCAGGCGATCGGCTTCTTCGCGCAGGTCATGGGTTTCCGACTCGGACAAGAGGCTGCCGGAATGCCGGTAAAGGCGATCGAGCGCGTCCCGTTGAGGCGCGAGGAAGCGGCGCACGCTGGCGACCTGGCGGCGTAACTCCGTAATCGACTGGCGCAGCTGCGCGGGGCCTTCGTGAACTCCGAGATCCTCGATGTGGCCGATGCGCTCCTCGATGTCGTTGACGAAATCGCCAATGCGATCGGCGAGCCGCGCGATCAGCATGGTCAGGAACTCGCCCGACGACGCCGGTCCTTCGCCGTCTTCGAGTTCTGCGCGCAGATCCTGCACGGACAGGAGCCTGCGCCGGCGCGTGCTGATGATGCGATCCCGTTCGATCCAGACGCGCACGGAGACCATGTCCTCCGGATCGCCGCCCGGGTTGGTGTTGACGCCGCGCAGTACCAGGAGACTGCCCGATTCGCCGATATGCGAGCGCGGGCGCGTTTCGCCGGCGAGTAGCGCGTCCGCGATCGAGGCAGGCAGGCCGCTCTCTTCTTCGAGCCAGTCGCGCGACGCCTCGTCGTTGACGTCGAGATGGAGCCACAGGATGCCCTGGTCCGGTGACCAGCCGGAGATGTCTCCGTGCTCGATGACGCGCCGGCCGCCTTTGCGATCGAGCACGTAACTGTGCAGGAACTCAGGCATCGACAGTCACACTCGCGGTGTCGTCCCGCAACATGCGCAGCTCGAGCGGGCTGCTCGTATCGAGGTGCACGTCGCGCTGCGGGAAGGCGACGACGATGTTGTTCTCGGCGAAGAGCTCGGCGATGCGGAATCGCAGGTCACTGCGGATCTCACGCAACATCCTCTCGCCGCCAACGTCACACCAGAAATACGCGTCGAAAATCAGCGCGTTGTCGCCGAAGTCCTCGAACACGACATTCGGCTTCGGCGCCGCCTTGATCGAAGCGTGCTCGGTCAACGTCTGCATGATCAGCTCCGATACGCGCCGAACCGGGGATCCGTATTCGACGCCGACCCGTACGGTCGTGCGAATCTCCCGGTCGACGAGCGTCCAGTTCACGACCGTGCGTTCGAGCAGCTGGCTGTTCGGCACGAGCAGGTGCACGCCATCCGTGCGCCGGATGCGCGTCGAACGCGTGCCGACCGCCTCGACAACGCCCTGCCAGTTGTCGATCTCGATGAAGTCGTCGATGCGGATGGGCCGCTCGGCCATCAGGATCCAGCCGCTGATGAAGTTGTTGATGATGTTCTGCGCGCCGAATCCGACGCCGATGGCGATCGCACCGGTCGCGAACGCGAAGGCCGTGAGCGGGATATGGAGCAGGCTCAGCGCGGTCAGGCCGATGACCACGAGGAAGATAATGAACACGATGCGTTTGACGACGTGGACGACGTCGGGCCGCACCTCGGCCTTGCTCATGCGCCGCCCGAGCAGGAACACGATGAAACGGCTGGCCAGGTAACCGAGGACGACGAGCGCGACGACGATCAACACCTGGCCGACCGTGACGGACTGGCCGCTGGGTGCTGTTGCCAGCGTGAAGTTCCAGAATGCCTGCAGGTCGTCGAGCATCGTCGGTCAGCCCGAGCCTCGGGTCCGGGTCTTGCCTTTCTTCGCGTTTTTCTCGATGAACTCGATCATCATGCCTGCGATGTCCTTGCCGGTCGCGGTCTCGATGCCTTCGAGCCCCGGGCTCGAGTTGACCTCCATGACGACCGGCCCATGATTGGAGCGCAGCAGGTCCACGCCCGCGACGTTGAGGCCCATGACCTTCGCGGAGCGTACCGCCGTCGAGCGCTCCTCGGGCGTGATCTTGATCAGCTTGGCCGAACCGCCGCGGTGCAGGTTGGAGCGAAACTCGCCCTCCCTGCCCTGGCGCTTCATGGACGCGACGACCTTGTCGCCGATCACGAAGCAGCGGATATCGGACCCGCCGGCTTCCTTGATGAATTCCTGGACCATGAAGTTGGCTTTCAGTCCGCGGAATGCCTCGATGACGCTCTCGGCGGCTTTGTTGGTTTCAGCAAGTACGACGCCGACCCCCTGGGTGCCTTCGAGCAGCTTGATGACGACCGGGGCCCCGCCGGCGATCTCGATAAGATCGTCGGTGTCGTTCGGCGAGTTCGCAAAACCGGTGACGGGCAGGCCGATGCCCCTGCGCGCGAGCAGCTGGCTGGCCCGCAGCTTGTCGCGGGAGCGCGTGATCGCGACCGACTCGTTCAGCGAATACACGCCCATCATCTCGAATTGCCGGACGACCGCTGTGCCGTAAAACGAGACCGATGCGCCGATGCGCGGGATGACGGCGTCGAGGCCCGAGATCGCCTCGCCCTTCCAGTGCACGCTCGGATTGTGACTCGTGATATTCATGTAACACTGCTTGTGATTGATCACGCGTATGTCGTGGCCACGCTCCTTGCCGGCCTCGACGATGCGGCGGGTCGAATACAGGTTGCGGTTGGTGGACAGGACGCCAATCTTCATTGATTTTCCTCATGGACCGAGGCAAACGTTTCGACGACGTCTTCGGCTTTCGGTACGTCGCGGAAAGATCCCAGGTGAAACAACGCGTCGCCCTCATGGGCAAGCGGCAGGTTACTGCGCCCGATGACGATGCCGTCGAAGGGCGCGGTCATAATTTCGTCGCGCTGGCCGATCGGGTCGCTGATCGTCGCGAGCTGCTCGCCCTCGCTGACGCGGCGGCCGAGTTTCGCCTGGTTGCTGACGATGCCGCTGCGGCCCGCGCGTACCCAGCGCGTCGAGCGGGCGACGACCGGCGCGACCCGTTTCCCGCTCTTTTTCGCGGGCAACATGCCGATGTGGCGCATGACGTTGAAGATACCACGCAAGCCGGCACGAATTGACGTCTCCTCGAATCGCAGCGCTTCGCCCGCTTCGTAGATCAGGATCGGAATGCCGTTTTCCGCGGCGCAGGCCCGCAGGCTGCCGTCGCGCAGGTTGGAGTCGATGATGACCGGCGCACCGAATGCCTGTGCGATTTCGAGAGTCGGTGCGTCGTTGAGATTGGCGCGGATCTGCGGCAGGTTCGAGCGGTTGATCGCGCCCGTATGCAGGTCGATACCGTAGTCGGCCTTCGACACGATTTCCTTGATGAACAGGTTCGCGAGCCGCGCGGCGATCGAGCCCTTCGGGCTGCCCGGGAACGAGCGATTCAGGTCTCGCCGGTCGGGCAGGTAGCGCGACTGGTCGAGAAAGCCGTGCACGTTGACGATCGGCACGGCGACCAGCGTGCCACGGATGGAGTTGATGATCTTGCGGCGCAGCAGCCGCCGTATGATCTCGACGCCGTTGAGCTCGTCACCATGAATGGCCGCCGATACGAACAGGGTCGGGCCGGCCTTGCGGCCCGCAATCACCTGCACGGGCATGCCGAGCGACGTCGCCGTATACAGGTTGGCGACCGGCAGCAGCAGATCGGCTTTTTCGCCGGGCCGGACGACGGCATCGCCAATCTGTATGTCCTTATTCCTGGTCATGATGCGGGCTTCTTTCCGACAACGTAAGAACGGGCCGGGTTGACGACCGCGCGTTTGTTGATCGCGGTACGGCCGATGAGCATGCGAAACAGCATGTCGTCGCGCGCCGTCAGCGTGGCTTCGATCGGCCAGGCGTGACCGCCGATATCGAGTTGCGTCTTGATGACGATGCGCTCCTCCTTGTGTCCCCCGGAGTCGCTGACCACGCGCCGGTCAAGCACGTCCGCGAGGCACGTGACCACGGTGTCGGTATCTTTCTGGATCGGGTGCACGAGGAACTCGACCCGCTCGCGGCCATCTTCGCTAAACGTGCGCACGGAAAATGCATGGATGGCGGACGTACGCGCGCCCGTATCGACCTTGGCCTTGATGTGGCCGAGTCCGAGATCGGGAAGGCTGACCCACTCGCGCCAGCCCAGTGTCAGGAGTTCCCGCTTCGCCATCGGCGCTTGCTCCGGGTTGAATTGGGGCGAATCATAACCAAATTTCGGCTGGTCAGTCGCCTTTGTCCAGTCCCAGATAGCGCCGCAACGGGTCGTCGGCAGAGTCCGGGTCGAAGCAAGTCAGCGAATCGATGAACAGGTGGAACAATTCGGACTGCGACGAGACGTCGAGTTTCGCGTAGGCGTTCTTGCGATGCACCGCGACCGTGTGTCGCGAGATCGACAGCCGCTCGGCGATGGACTGCGTGCTGTGGCCCTGCAGGAAGCGGTGCATGATCTCGGCCTCGCGCCGCGTCAGCACGCATTCGCCGAAGCGCGCCAGGGCCGACTCGAGCTGCGAGTGAAGTACGGGCTGCTCCCGCGCGGTCCAGTAGTTGCGGATGGCCTGGTGGATGACGGGTGCGGCGAATCGCATCCTGTCGACCTCGGCGCGCCGGAATTTCGGCGAACCGTCGAGGCGAACGAGAGACAGGTTGGCGAAGTGGTCACCACCGAGGCGGGTGATGAAACCGATTTCGTCGATGATCCGTGCGTCGCGGCAATAACGGCGAAAGTACTCGCTCCGGCGAAAGCCCGACGGCGCGACGTCGGTCCGGCGATACAGTCCGTCGGCGACGCCGTCGACACCGGCCCGGTAATACGGGTCCAGCAGGTACGCGCCGTCGAAATAGGCATCCACGTGTTTTGCCCGCAGGTTCTCGGGTACGTCGTCGAATAGCCGCACCGGCCGCGACGTCTTGCCGTGGATCGCGAGCATCGGGCAGGACGCGGGCACGAGCGCCTCGCAGCCCGAGGCGAGCAATTCCGGGATTCTCGCGCGGTTTTCGGGGGCCGACAGCTCGGCGGCGCATTCGTTCCACGCCGCGAAGGCATCGGCATCGATCCTGAGCATGCCCGGAGTCTAGTTGAGCCGGGCGGACCCGGGCAATCGGTCGCGTCAGAGGTGCCCGCCGGTCCGCAGGTCCGTGACCGTCGCCTCGATCGACTCCCGCAACGTCGCGACGACGAAGTCCACGTCGGCCTTCGTCATCGTCAACGGCGGCGACATGATGTTGAGATGCACGATCGGGCGCACGATCAATCCGCGCGCGTCGGCCTCGGTGGCGATACGCTTGCCGATATCGAGCTCTTCGTCGAAGAGCTCCTTTGTCGCCGGGTCCTTGACGAATTCGACGCAAACCATGAATTGCTTGCCGCGCACCTGGCCTACGATCGGCAGGTCGGTCAGCGTCTGCAGCTGTTCCATGAAATACGGGCCGACCTCCGTGACGTTGTCGAAGAGCTTTTCGCGCTCGAGAATCTCGATGTTCTTGAGTGCCGCCGCGCAGGCCACCGGGTGTCCCGAGTAGGTATAGCCCTGGGTGAAGCAGCGGCCGTGACCTTCCTCGGAAATAACGTTCCAGATGCGGTCCGAGAAGATCGCGGCGCCGAGCGGCTGGTAGCCCGAGGTGATGCCCTTGGCCGTGACGATGACGTCTGGCTCGATGTCGAACACGTCCTTTGACGCGAACCAGTGGCCGAGGCGACCGAAAGCCGTGACGACTTCGTCGGAAACGTACAGGATGTCGTGCCTGCGGCACACCTCCCACATGCGCCGGTTGTAGCCGTCGGGCGGGACGATCACGCCGCCCGCACCCAGGACGGGTTCGGCGTAGTAGGCCATGACGTGATCGCCGCCGCCGAGTGCGGCGATCTTGTCCTCGAATTCGCGCACGAGCCGGTCGACGAAAGCGTCTTCGGACTCGCCGTCCCGCGCTTCGCGGTAATGGTTCGGCGCCGTCAGGTGGTGAATCGTCTCGGTCAGATAGTCGAACCACGGCGAGCGGTCGCCGGGTTTGCCGCCAATCGACATCGCGACGTAGGTCGAGCCGTGGTAGGCGTGCACGCGCGAGATGACGTGTTTCTTCCGCGTCTTGCCGCGGCAGTTGTTGTAGAACTGCATGAGACGAAAGACCGCATCGTTTGCCGTCGAGCCACCGCAGGTGTAGAGCACGTGGTTGAGGTCGCCGGGCGCGAGCTCGGCCAGCTTCGCGGCGAGCTCGGCCGCCGGTGCATTGGTCATGTCCACGAAGGTCGAACAGAACGACATCTTGCGGGCCTGCGCGGCGATCGCGTCGGCCATTTCCTCATTGCCGAGCCCGATGTTGTTACACCAGAGACCGCCCACGGCGTCGAAGTACTCGTTGCCATCCGTATCCCAGATGCGGCAGCCCTTACCGCGCTCGATCGGCAGCGCGCCTTCTTCGTTGAAGACGTCGAAGATCTGCCACGGGTGGACGAAGTGGTCCTTGTCCTTCTGCACGACCTCGTCGGTGTAGGACGTCCGCGGCTGCGGCTGTACGTTGCTCATCGGGCTCTCCCAGTATCTGCTGCACAGTGTAGATCAACGCTCGCGCCCGGTTCATACCCCGGCGAGGTTAGCGGACCCTGCGTTGACGCCCTGCAGGAATCCGCGCTACAACGAGATCATGTCAAAGACCGTCGGAGTACTTGGGGGCATGGGCCCCGACGCGACCGTGGACTTCATGTCGAAGGTCATCGCGATGACGCCGGCGGACAGGGACCAGGCGCACATCCGCATGCTGGTCGACAACAACCCGGGCGTGCCCGATCGGCAGGCCGCGCTGACCGCCGGCGGCGACGATCCCGGCCCCGTGCTTGCCGCGATGGCCCGCGGCCTCGAATTGCAGGGTGCGGACTTCCTGGTCATGCCCTGCAATACGGCGCATGCATGGGTCGACGAGATTCGTGCGGCCGTGGACATTCCGCTCGTCTCGATCATCGACGAGACGGTTGCGGCCTGCGCCGGTTTTGCGAAGGTCGGCCTGCTCAGCACGGCCGGTTGCCTCGAGAGCGGCGTCTACCAGGACGGCCTGAGCGCGGCCGGCAAGCAGGTCGTGCTCTCCAGCGACGACGAGCTGCGCGAGGTCATGGCACTCGTGTTCCGCGTCAAGGCAGGCGACAAAGGCGGGGATGTCTGCTCGCGCATGGCGGAACTCGGCAACGCCCTGGCAGCGCGCGGCGCCGACGTCGTCGTCGCAGCCTGCACCGAGATTCCGCTCGTGCTGCGCACCGCCGACGTGGTCGTGCCCGTCATCCGTTCGACGGACGTTCTCGCTGCTGCAACCATCGCGAGATGCGCAGCCTGAGCCAGGCCTCGAATTCCTGTGCCGCGGGTTTCATGTCCTGCTCGTGGTCGGTCACGATGTAGAACTGCTCGTAGCTTTCGACGAGCTGGCTGAACGGCTGGATCAACTGGCCCTCGTCGACCCAGCTCGACGTGATGATCTGGTCGTTGACCGCGAGACCCATGCCCATGCGGGCCATATGCAGGGCGTCGATCGTCTTGTCGACGAAAATTTCTTCCTTCGGTCTCAGGCCGCCGAGCCCGACCGCACTGAGCCAGCGCGCCCAGGCCTCGCCTGCGTCGTCGTGAATGAGGGTCTCGGCTTCGAGGTCGGCCGG
>JBFJQO010000058.1:0-10112 GCA_041616535.1 Woeseiaceae bacterium
AAGCACATTGGCGTTTAAGGAAGTCAGCAGCCGTTACAACGGGCCGGTCCTTGAGGAGAAAGTCCTCGAGTTCTGGCGCGAGCACGACGTGTTCGGGCAGACCGTCGCAGCGACGAAGAACGGTCCGCAGTTCAGTTTCAATGAAGGTCCGCCGACCGCGAACGGCAAGCCGGGCATCCACCACGTGCTGGCGCGCGCGTTCAAGGACGTCTTTCCGCGTTACAAGACGATGCGCGGCTACCACGTGCCGCGCAAGGCCGGTTGGGATACGCACGGCTTGCCGGTCGAACACGAGGTCGAAAAACTGCTGAAAGCCGAAGGCCGGATCGACAGCTACGACAAGGAGGAAATCGAGGACAAGGTTGGCATCGCCGAGTTCACGCGCCTGTGCCGCGAGTCGGTCATGACCTACATTGGCGACTGGGAGAAGATGACCGAGCGCATGGGTTTCTGGGTCAACCTCGACGAGGCCTATTACACCCTCGACAACGCCTACATCGAGTCGGTGTGGAACCTGCTGAAGCAGATCTGGGACAAGGACCTCATTTACAAGGGCTACAAGGTCGTCCCCTACGATCCGCGCATCGGTGCGACACTGAGTTCGCACGAGCTGGCGCAGGGCTACAAGGAAACCGAAGATCCCTCGATCACGGTACGCTTCAAGGTCGCAGGCGAGGACGACACCTATATCCTGGTCTGGACGACGACGCCCTGGACGCTGCCGTCGAATCTCGCGCTGGCCGTCGGGGACGACATCGACTACAGCTACTGCAAATCCGACGGCGAGACGCTGATCCTCGCCGAGGCGCTGCGCGAGGCCGTGTTCCGAGACGTCGAGCACGAGGTCGTGAAGACGGTCAAAGGGTCGGAGCTGGTCGGCACGCGCTACGAACAACTCTTCGATTATCTCGACGTCGATGCTAAGAACGCATTTACGGTCATGGCGGCCGATTTCGTCAGCACCGAGGACGGCACCGGCATCGTGCACACGGCGCCTGCGTATGGCGTCGACGACCTCGCGTTCGGCCAGGCCAACGGGCTGCCGGTCGTGCACGGCGTGGGACTCGATGGCAACATGCTAGACGCGGTGGAGCCCGTCAAGGGGATGTTCTTCAAGGATGCGGACAAGATCCTGATTCGTCTTCTCAAAGACCGCGGCCTGATGTTCCGTGCGGAACGCTACCGGCATAACTACCCGTTCGGCTGGCGCACAGGCGACCCGATCCTCTATTACGCGAAAAACGCCTGGTACATCCGCACGTCGCAATTCGCCGGCCGCATGGCGGAGCTGAACCAGACCATCAACTGGGTGCCCGAGCACATCCGGGAAGGTCGTTTCGGCAACTGGCTCGAGAACAACATCGACTGGGCGCTGTCGCGCGAACGATTCTGGGGAACGCCGCTGCCGGTCTGGACCGACGGCGAGGACTTCCTGTGCGTCGGCTCGGTCGCGGAACTCGAACAGCTGACGGGCAGGGAACTCTCCGAACTCGACCTGCATCGCCCGGCCGTCGACGACGTCACGTTCGAAAAAGACGGCAAGACCTGGCGCCGCGTACCCGAGGTCATCGACTGCTGGTTCGACTCGGGTGCGATGTCGTATGCACAGTGGCATTACCCGTTCGAGAACCAGGAACGGTTCGAGAAACATTTCCCGGCCGATTTCATCTGCGAAGCCATCGACCAGACACGCGGCTGGTTCTACACGCTGCACGCGATCGCGACTCTCGTCTCCGACAGCGTTGCCTTCAAGAACTGCATCTGCCTGAGCCACATCGTCGACAAGGACGGCAAGAAGATGTCGAAGTCGCTGGGCAACATCATTGACCCGTATGACGTCTTCAATTCGGTCGGCGCCGACGCGTTGCGCTGGTACTTCCTCGCGCGCCTGTCGCCCGACGTGCAGAAGCGCATATCGGTCGACATCGTCGCCGACGTTGCGAGTTCGTTCATCAACACGTTCTGGAACACCTACGGCTTCTTCGTGTTGTACGCGCGCCTCGACGACATCGACCTGTCGCAGGACGTGCCCGTGGGCGACCGCCCTGAAATCGACCGCTGGGCACTGGCGTTGCTGCACGAAACGATCACGACGGTTACCGATGCGCTCGATCGCTTCGACGCCAAGAGCGCCGGCGAAGCGATCGAGTCGTTCGTCGACCAGCTCAGCAACTGGTACGTGCGCCGCAACCGCCGTCGCTTCTGGAAGTCCACCGACCCTGCGGACAAGCAGGCGGCCTACCTGACGCTCTACGAGTGCCTCAAGGGCGCGCACGAGCTCATGGCACCGTTCGTGCCGTTCCTCGCCGAAAACGTCTACCAGAATCTCGTCCGCTCGGTGGACCCGGATGCGCTGCCGTCGGTGCACATGGGCAACTGGCCCGAGGCCCATGCGGAGTGGCGCAACGAGGACCTGCTGCGCGACATCGGTGTCGTACAGAAAGTCGTCGGTCTCGGCCGGGCGGCGCGCAATCACTCCGGCGTACGCACGCGCCAGCCGATCTCGCGCGTCCTCGTGCGGGCACCCGACGACGCGGCCGCGCGCGCGCTCGTGAGCCATAAGGACCAGATTCTCGAGGAGCTCAACGTCAAGGACATCGAGTTCATTGCGCGCGACGCCGGTCTCGTCAGTTACGTGATCAAGCCGAACCTGCCGAAGCTCGGCAAGCAGTACGGCAAGCTGGTGCCGCGGATTCGGCAGGCGCTCATGGAAGCGGACGGTGCCGCGATCGCAAGCGCGACGTCGAACGGGGAGACGTTCGAGATCGAGGTCGACGGCCGCGCAATCCCGCTCGAGGCCGAGGACGTCCTCGTCGAGACGCACTCGGCCGAAGGCTATTCCTGCGAGGCCGACGCCGGCTACCTCGCGGCACTCGATACGACACTCGACGACGAGCTGATCGCCGAAGGACTCGCTCGCGAGGTCGTACGCTCGGTGCAGGATGCGCGCAAGCAGGCCGGCCTCGAGGTTTCCGACCGGATCACGCTCGGCGTGTCGGGGTCCGGGGCGGTGGAAGCAGCGCTCGAGAAGCACCGCGACTACCTGATGACCGAGACGCTGGCCACCGCGTGGCAGGTCGGTCAGCCCGATGCACGCTATGCAGCGGAAAAACGCATGGGCGATGAGCACTGGACCATCGAAATCAGTCTTTAGCAGGGTGCTAGAAGCTCCTGCGCGACTCCAGAAGGATCTGGACGTCGTCGATCGTCGAATCCCCGTTCAGCGGAAACGCAAGATCGATGTGGATCACACGACCGGTGGCAAAGCGCGTCAGCGAGAGCCGCAAGCCGAAACCGACATCGACGAGCCAGCCGCGGTTGTCAGCACCCAGCGGGTTGGGTCCCCAGACCCGCCCGACGTCGGCGAAGACGGCGGCACCGACGCGCGCCAGGCGCCACAAGTCCCAGTCCGTGAAATAACGCTGTTCGACGGTGGCGAGGACCATGGATTCGCCGACCTGGTAGCGAGTCGGGTAGCCCCGCAGGCCCTCGTCGCTGCCCAGTTCGACAGGATTGTCGAGGTCGAGCGCGTCGCCCGCGGTGCCGGTCAAGCCGACGTAGAACGTGCGCTTGGCCGATTGGCGCCGGTAATGACGCGCACTGAACGATAGCGTTGCGTTGGCGAGCTCGCCGGATTCGAGGCGCCCCCGCGTCCAGGCGGCAACGATCAGGGCGTTGGTCTCGAGAGAACCGAGGCCGCGGCTCGCGCTGGCGGTGAACACGGCCGCGTTGCGATCTGCGCCTAGCGCCGTGGCGGCCCATCCCAGCGAGGCCCGCAGCTGCAGCCCCATCTGGAAATCCTCGGTGCGGTCGATCTGGTCGTGGTTGGACGCTGTGACGAAGCCGTCCTCGACGAGTTCGAAACCGACATAGGGATAGACCAGCTTGCGATCGTTCGGTTCGACCGACGGCAAGGTCGAGGCTTCGGCCGCGGAAAATCGGTTGTTGTCGAAGACCATGCCGGCCGTCCAGCGCCGCGCCCGGCCATTTCTCAGGCCGCCCGACCGGCCGCCGAACAGGTGCAGGAATTCGCGCTTGTGGCGGAACTCCGCAGCAGGTTCACCGAACTGGTAGAGCCTGCTGAGCTTGTCGTCGGCCATGACCTGGCCGCCGGCCGACCAGCGCGTGTCGAGTGAGTAAAACGGCCGCATCAGGGACAGCCGGTGCGCGTAGCCGTCCGAGTTGTCGGAATACGTCGCCGCCAGCGATACCCAGCTGTGGCCGAGATGCTGGTCGGCAAACCGCACGATGTTCTCGTCGCGGTCGATGTCCTTGTCGCGCAGGATTTCCAGGAGCTGGCCGCGGCCCAGCAGGTTGGATTCCTCGATCCCGATCCGCGAATTGGTGCGTCCGTTGTTGTGCGACAACGAGATCTCGGGCATCAGGGACCAGACGTCGCGTGTATTGACATCGAGGTCGATCGTGCCGGCATCGTTCGGGATAGCCTCGATGTTCGCGTCGTACAGGTACTCGTTGCGCCGCAGGATCCGCTCGGATTCCTCGACGGCACGCTTGTCGAAGGGCTCGCCGGGCCTGAACAGCAGCTGGTCGTAGAGGGTCGCGCGACGCGTCTTGATGTGCAGCCGGTTGATCCAGCGATACAGCCACGTGTTTTCCTCCGGATCGGAAAGGTCGAAGACGTCGGCGTTGTTGATCCTGACCTCGCCGATGATGCGCGCGGCGCCGTCGCCGGCCGCGTCGTCGGCGAAGCCGCTGGAAGCACCCAGGCAGAACAGGAAAACGGCAGCGATTCGGTCGGCATTCGGCAAGACGGGCCCTCTCGGGCCTATTGTAAGCACGTAGTGACCACACTTGCGCGCGGTTTGGAAAACCTGTTATAAAAACCGTGCGCAAGATTCTGATCCGGAAAGGGTACTTAGGGACTTGCCGGGCCCTTGCAGGAGGGCTCAGGGACGACAGGACGTCGTCGAATCCAGAACAAGAAAAGCGCAAGAACAACATTACAAGCGCTGGAGAGGCAATGACTGACGACGTCGATCGCTTTCACGCGGCACTGCTGGTGCTCGCGGGGCATGGGCATATTAAACAACGGCTTATCAAGGCTTTCGAGGAAAACCTCGCCGATCTGCACGAGGATGAGCTGCCGGTCGCGATGAAGCAGGCGTTCGCCGACCTGCGCCGCGACATGCAGCAGGTCGCGCCGTTGAACGGTGAGGGGCCGATTTGCGCGTCGGTCAGGAAGATGTCACTCGAGGAAGCCAGCGAATGCGCGGGCCGCATCGTCGCGATGTACGGTGAAATTGCCCGCCGTCGCGACGACGCTCAGGCCAGCCTGTCGCTCGCCGAGAATGACGAGACCCGCGTCCCGCCGTTCCTGGTCAAGTCTGTTTGACCGGATAATAGATATAGGTCAGTAAGTCGCGCTCCGCGACTTTGCCGGGGTCGCTGACGTAGGATTCCCACGCATCCCCGTTACGTTCGATGCCCATTGCTGCCAGGTAGGCGGCGATCTTGCGGTGCGTCGTGCCGAGATCGCGATACGAGCCGACATGGCGAACGCGGATGACCGCGCCGCCATAGGTCGCGCCGATTTTCACGCCGGCGCCGCCGCGCGGCGTCTCGTCGTCGAGTCCGCGCACCGGGATGGCCGAGTCGAAGACGAGTTCCGCGCCACGGAAGCCGCGTGCGATGGACAACGGCGCACCGGCGTCCTCGAGCCCGTGCTCGTCGATGAAGTTCAGGATTTCGAAGTATGCCCGGCCCATCGCCTCGGACATGGCCGAGGGCTCGGGACGGGACACGGTGGCCAGGTAGGCAACGTCGACGGGCTCGACGACGAGATGCTCGATGTCGAGATCGCTGAAGTCGGCTGCCGGCAGGCTTTCGGCTAGCTGCTTGAGGTTGGTGAGGCCGTCCTCGTAGTCGCGTGCGACGACGCCGCCGAGCATCGACGCAAAATAGCGGCCGACAATGTTGATGCCGTAGTCAGCCTCGAAGCCCCAGTGCACGATCGTCGTGCCGGTCCCCGGCGCGAGCCTGAACCAGGACTGCGCCTCACCCGGTTCACCGGGGCTGATCGCGATGCCGACGTATTCGAAGGGGCGGCTCTCCACAATCGTCTGCGCGCCGCTGCCGATGACGGCACCGTCCCAGGTGACGGTCGCGCCCTCGCCGCGGCGGTTACCCGAGTAAATGAACCGCGCGTTCGGGTCGATATCCGACCAGGGCGCCCACAGCGTGAATCGCTGGAAGTCGTTGACCAGCGCAAATACGGTCGCCTGGGAGGCATCGATTTCGGTGGATACCTCGATGCGGTGTGTGCGCGGCAAAGCAAAGCCGATGAGTATCAACAGCGCTAGCGCGGCGATGATGCCGTAGAGGACTTTTTGCACCGGACAATCCCTGAAGTCGTCAGAATCGGGCGGGATTATTCCACAGATGGCCATCGTTCGGCACAATGCGTCGCATGAGTGACGATTCACAGCGCGATCTTCCGATCGGCGTCTTCGACTCGGGCGTCGGCGGCCTTACCGTGCTCAAGGCGATTCGCGAGACCCTGCCCCGCGAGAACCTCGTCTATCTCGGCGATACCGCGCGCCTGCCCTACGGTACGAAAAGCCCGGCATCGATCGAGCGCTACGCCACGCAGGCAGCCGCGCGCCTGCAACGGGAAGGGATCAAGTTGCTCGTCGTCGCCTGCAACACGGCTTCGGCCGTCGCGCTCGACGCATTGCGCGCAGGCCTTGCGCCGATTCCGGTCGTCGGCGTCGTCGAGCCCGGCGCGGCGGCGGCCGTCGCGGCGGCCCCGGGCGGCAGGCATCTCGTCCTCGCGACGGAGGCCACCGTTCGTCTGAGCGCCTATCGCAACGCCATCGTCGCGCGGGATGCGCGAGCCGACGTCCGCGAACAAGCCTGCGAGATGCTCGTATCGCTGGCGGAAGAGGGCTGGAGCCGGGGCGATATCGCGGAGGCGATCGTGCGGCGCTACCTCGACGAGGCGAATGGCGCGGAACCCGACACGATCATCCTCGGCTGCACGCACTTCCCGTTGCTCAAAGACACGATCCGCGACGTAGCCGACGACGACGTCGCCCTGATCGACTCGGCGAGCACGACGGCGGGCGTCGTCGTCGAGGTTCTCGACGATCGGGGCTTGCGCCGCGGCGGCGAGGTGCACGGTTCGCTGCGCCTGCTCGCGACCGACAGCGCGACGCGTTTCGCGCGCGTCGGCGGCCAGTTCCTCGGCCGCGAACTGAGTTACGAGGACGTCGAACTCGTCGACCTCTGAGGGTGTGCGATAATGCGCGATCCCATTCCCCTCGAGGCTGAGTCGTGAATATTCCGAACCTGGTCCGCCCGCTGGGCGTCGTGCTGCTGTCCCTTATCACCGTTTCGTGTGGCCGCGAGGTGCCGCCGGAGGTTGCCATCCAGCCGCTCGAAACGGCGGAAGTCCGCCCGGAGATCTATGCCGAGTTCACGCTGACCGCGGATCTCGGCCATTTGAGCGACGAACAGAAACAGATGATCGTGCTGCTGATCGACGCGGCGGACATCATGGACGACTTGTTCTGGCGCCAGTCGTTCGGTGACGGCTACGAGGCATGGCTGGACTCGATCGCCGACGAACGCGTGCGTCGCTTCGCGGAGCTGAACTACGGCCCCTGGGACGCGCTCGACGACGACAAGCCGTTCATGGAGGGTTTCGGGCCGAAGCCACTCGGGGCGCGGTTCTACCCCGAAGACATGAGTCGTGAGGAATTCGATGAGGCCTACCTGCCCGGCAAGGCGGGCCTCTATACGTTTGTGCGGCGCGATGCGGCCGGCAGGCTCGAACTCGTTCCCTATCACGTCGAATACGCCGAAGAACTGGCCGAGGCCGCCGGGCTGCTGCGGGACGCGGCGCAACTCGCGGAAAGTCCCGACTTCGCCAATTACCTGAAGTTGCGTGCCGCCGCATTGATCAGCGACGAGTTCCAGCTCAGCGACGGCTACTGGATGGACGTCAAGGACAATGACATCGACGTCGTGATCGGCCCGATCGAGACCTACATGGACAGGCTGTATGGCTATCGCACCGCCTACGAGGCCTATGTGTTGATCAAGGACCTCGAGTGGAGCGACCGCCTGAGCCGGTTCACATCCTTCCTGCCCGCGCTGCAGGAGGGTCTCCCGGTACCCGACGAGTACAAGGCGGAATCTCCGGGAACCAAGGCGGATCTCAACGCCTACGACGTCGTCTACTACGCGGGGCATAGCAATGCCGGGTCGAAGACCATCGCGATCAATCTGCCGAACGACGAAGAAGTGCAGCTGGAAAAGGGCTCGCGACGACTGCAACTGAAAAACGCAATGCAGGCCAAGTACGAGAAGATCCTCGAGCCGATCGCGGACGTGCTGATCGACGAGTCCCAACGCGATTTCATCACGTTCGACGCTTTCTTTGCCGAGACCATGTTCCACGAGGTCGCCCACGGTCTCGGCATCAAGAACACGGTTAACGGGAAAGGCACCGTGCAGCTTGCGCTCAAGGAATATGCCTCGAGCATGGAGGAAAACAAGGCCGACATTCTCGGGCTCTACATGATCACCGAGCTGCACAAGGCCGGCGAGCTCGGCGACGTGGACCTGCGCGACTACTTCGTCACCTTCATGGCCGGGCTGTTTCGCTCGATTCGGTTCGGCGCCGCAAGCGCGCACGGCAAGGCCAACATGGTGCGCTTCAACTTCTTCCTCGAAGAGGGAGCGTTCTTGCGCGATGCGGCGACAGGTCGATATCGCGTCGATTTCGAGCGCATGGAACAGGCGATGGCGAAGTTGTCGCGTCTGCTGCTGACTCTGCAGGGCAACGGCGACTACGAAGGCGTCAAGGAGCTGACCGACACGAAGGGCGTCATCAAACCGCAGCTCGAGGCGGACCTCGATCGCCTGATGGAGGCGTCGATTCCCGTGGATATCGTATTCCGGCAGGGCGTTGCCGAACTCGGCCTCGACTGACGTCTAGAGATCCTGCTTGGCGATCACGGGCAGCACGTTCCCGTACAACGTCGTCAGGTAGAGATTGCGTCGCGTTTCGAGGACCCCCGTCAGCGTCGGGAAGCGGGCGTCGGGATCGTGCAGGTTCATGAGTATCTCGCCGTCGCCGTCGAAGGCGACGACGTGTGACGAGGCGTCGGCGGCCGGGCGCAGGAACGCGGGCAGCCGGAGGATGACCTTGCGCAAACCGGGCCGGTTTGCGAGCGCGTCGACGATTTGCTTGCGCGGCGCCGCGAAGCCGAGCCAGAAGCGTCCGTTGTGTCCGGTCTTCAGGTTGTCGCCGAAGCCGGGCAGGTTGTCGAGCAGCACGTCGGCGCTGCCCCGGCGCGGGCCGTGCAACCAGTATTTCAGCACCCGGTACTCGTTCATCTCGACGACGAGCAGGAAGCCGCCGTCGTCGCTGATCGCGACGCCGTTCGCGTAGGCGAGGCCGTCGAGCAATACCTCGGCCGCGTTCGTCGCAGGGTCGTAGGCGAGCAACCGGCCGTGTCCGCCGTGCTCCATGATGTCGTACAGCGTCGCCTCCATCGTGTCGCGGAACTCGCGCACACTGAACTTGCGGCTCGATTCGGTGAAGTACACGATGCCGTCCGGCCCGATTGCGAGGTTGTTGGCAAATACGTCCGTATCGTCCCCGCCGTAGAGCGTCGACACGGCGCCCGACGGATCGACGCGTTGCAGTCCGCTGACGGCGTTCGCGACGATCAGCGAGCCGTCGGCCGCCGTCTCGATGCCGAGCGGCCGACCGCCGACATACGCGAATTCTTCCGCACGCCGGCTGCGGATGCGAACGACATGCCCGGTCTGCGTCGTCGCGTAGATCGCGTCATCATGCCCGAGGGTCGCATCTTCCGGGCCCTCGAACCGACCGAGGTCGATTGCGGTTGTGGCTCGCAGCGCATCGTTCGGTGCGAACGGATCGACGAGACCGCGGTCGACCGGCGCCTGCCAGGCGACGGGTTCGATGGGCACCGGCCACAGCATAAGGTACAGCAGGGGCGCCGACACGAGCGCGCCGGCAACAAACAGGGTTTTCTTCACCGCGGATTCGGGTTAGCGCTGCGCGTCGATCATGCGCAGGAATTCGGCGCGGGTGCGGGCATCGCTGCGGAAGCCGC